>JAHFFI010000138.1 GCA_023248025.1 Candidatus Omnitrophota bacterium | reverse complement strand
TCGGGACTGGTGGAAAAAGGCTCCTTCTCAAAACCTAGAACGCGGTAGTAGCTCATCAGAGGCCCCCTTGTTTTCCGGAGATCTTCCGGCGGATCAACCGAAGCGGATAACCCTCATTCGCCATCTTCGAAATAAGCTCCAAGCGCCGTTTTACCGTCGGACCGTTGTATAAACGTTTATTGCCCTCCCGCTTGACGATGGCTAGAAAACCGAGATTTGTATAATGATTGATGGTCGGGTACGCAACCTTGTACCGCCTAGAGATATCCTTGGCCGTGATGTAGGAATGGCCGTTTTTTATCGACATCGCTTCCTCCACTTATCGCATTTACCGCACTTAAAGCATTTACTTTAAGTCACAAAAAGGGAGATTAAATATAGCACATCCCCGCGCTGTGTCAACAAGAATATAGTTCTGTTCAAAAGGTGTGAAGGATTGTTAAGGATTTATACAATATATAGGGGTATATAAGGTTTCGGGCGCTAAGCCTAGGAAGGGCGGAAAAAGCGAACGATCCCCCTGGGATGGAAATCAGACAAGGCAAACGACGTTGTGATGTGGACGTAGGACCACAGAATAAATTGTTTATGAAATAAAGACCCCTGGAGAGGATAAGACGCGGCTCCGAGAGGCGAAACCAAAAAGAAGAAACCGAACAGGAACGCCGTCAAAGCGCTGTACTTCAAAAGCTCTGTGGGACGGGTCTGTGCCAATCCGGGAACAGGCCGCAGGGCCCAATAGATGAAATGATAGGCCACAATGTCATTCGACCGGATCACCCAATGAAACGACAGATAGACCATGAACAATGACACGATTTCCGCGGCGCCATTGTCGATAAGCTCGGTCAGGCTCAACGTACGGCTGGCCCTCCACAGCCAATAAAAATAAACGGCATAAGACAGGGCCAGTGCCGCCGCGAGCGGCAAAAAGGGAAATCCGGCCTCCGGGTGCCGCCTGTCGATATAAAGCTGGTTTCGTACCAAAAATAAAAACACGGACAGATTGACCGCCGCTCCCGCGGGCCTGAGAGCCCGGACAGACGCATTTTCCCGGTCTTTCGTGACGCGGTCAAGCTGGTAGACTTCGTTAAAGGCGTGATGGACGCCAAAGTAAAAAAGAAGGGGCAGCCATTGACGAAAATAAAACAGCCCCCCCAACGAAAGCAAGCCCATGGTTTTCCACACAAAATGAGGCTGATCCGTCACTTGCTTGAGCTGTTTTTGTGAAAAAAGAAACGCGATGAAATAATGGCCGAATGCCATGGAGTAAACGATGCTGTCCCAACGCTCGTTGAGCGGCGCGTAAGAACCCGTAAAATAAATTGCAGCGACCGTGAGGGACGCAGCCAGCGCTCTCATCAAGGTATGTTTGGGCATTTCAGTACGCTCCCAGAGCCTGTGTCATTCTCGAGAGGACCTGCTCCCTTTTGTCCGGGCTCGCCCAAAAAGGCTCGCTCAAGGTGATCGTCGCTTTGGAAAAAGGGTAAGGAATTTCATAATGGTCCCATCGCGCTTTCAAACGAAAAGATCTTTCGGCATGGACATTGAACGCCCTAATGGGTCTTTCGGTGACCTCCGCCAGAAATCTGACGCCGGGACGGATCACTCCCCGAGGACCCTTGGGGCCGTCCACAGCCAACAGGACACTTTTGCCTTCCTTCAAGCAACGGACAAGACGCCTCGTAGACAGGGCGTCATTGACCGTCGGGATGGTTTTGCACCCGAATAGGCGGCATAATTTGTCATAAAAGAAATTCTTCCAGTCCAACAGCGTCAAAACGACGATGGACCGGTACCGGATGTACGGCAGCAAAAGAAACGTCTTGGAGTGCCAGCAGGCATAGACAACGTTTGACGGCTCCGCCCCAAGATCTCCGGATCTGGGAAGCACGACCTTGAGACGGACCGTGCCAAAATAGACCAGATACAATATTTTGGAAAAAAAAGCAGCCAAAAAAAATACGGCTGTTTTTGCCCAACTTGCTTTTGGAAAAGGCATTGATTAGAGTATCCTCATGCGCTATAAAAATGATACAGGATTTCGGTGAAAAGTAGCGACATTCTTTCGCCCGCTTGCGGGCGCGTCATCGATATTGCTTCCACGGAAACAGACCCGGGGTTAAAAGGGCTTTTTACGTGTATTTCGGTTTTTTTGGCCGTCTGGGATGACCATACGACTCGGGCTCCCATCACGGGCCGCATCGAGAGCATTTGCTACACTCCCGGAAAATTCGGCGTCGCTCTTTTTAAGAAAAATCTCCTGAAAAACGAGAATAACCTGATTCTTATTTCAAGCGAGGGCGTCCGGCTCGCGGTCCGGCAGATCGCCGGACGCATGGCGCGCCGGATCATTTTTGACTGCAAAGAAAGCGAAAATATCCGGCAAGGCCAGGAGATTGGCGCGATCCGGTTCGGCTCCTGCGTTCAAACGTATTTGCCAGCCAATACGAAAGTGATGGTGCAGGTCGGACAAAAGGTATTCGCCGGAAAAACCGTGATCGCTCGGTTGGTCTCAAAATGATCCTGATCCCGAATCTTCTCACATTTTTGAATCTGTGCTTCGGCCTCTCGGCCATTTTCTTTTCATTGTCGGGGGACTGGGGCACGGCCTGCCAGATACTCCTCTTTTCTATCTTTTTTGATATCGCGGATGGCTGGACGGCGCGCCGTCTTGACCGGGTGACCCGCTTCGGGGCTTTTTTCGACAGTGCCGCGAACTTTGTTTCGTTCGGATTAGCGCCCGCTTTTATTTTTTATTCTTATGAATCCAGACACTCTGCGTTCGTTTTGGCGGCCCTGATTTTTTATACCGGCTCCAGCGCGTTCCGCCTCATCCGCTTCCATATCCAAAAACCTTTTATGAGGCCGGGAACATTCCAGGGCTTGCCGACGACCGCCAGCGCCGCTATTTTTGTAGCCGGATTCTGGATTGCTCCGTCAGTTTTTTATTTTTGGCTCTTGTCTCTACTCATGATAAGCCGGGTTCAGGTCTCAAAACC
This sequence comes from Candidatus Omnitrophota bacterium, assembly GCA_023248025.1. Classification (GTDB taxonomy): domain Bacteria; phylum Omnitrophota; class Gorgyraeia; order 2-02-FULL-51-18; family 2-02-FULL-51-18; genus JAHFFI01. The sequence goes on along the minus strand of JAHFFI010000138.1, from coordinate 42 downwards.
CTCTCTCCACAAGAATATTCGTGTGCCCGCCGAGAGTTGAAC
>JAHFFI010000044.1 GCA_023248025.1 Candidatus Omnitrophota bacterium | reverse complement strand
CTGGATTACATCCAGCAGGAAATGAAAGACCGCACATCAAAGATTCTCACGAATCTCAAGGCTAACCTGGAAGGCGAATTTGCAGTAACCAATATGAAAGTGCTTCAAGAGGCCAGTCCTCCGAGCCGGCCCTCCGAGCCCAACCGCCCATCGAAGGTCTTTTTTTTCACCCTGCTTGGTTTTTTCTTAAGCTCATCATTAGTCGTTGTGTCGGAGTTTTCCAATCAGCGGGTTCGCATCGAGAAAGATATTCCGATGTCGTATGGCCTTCCATTCCTGGGATATATTCCGTTCTCGAGTGAATTCCATAAGAATAAAGATAAAAAGCACCGGAAGTCGGTTGGTCATAATAATGTTTCTCTTGTGCAATCCGTTTCTGAAAATCCTATTCTGGCGGATGCCATCGCGAATGTCAGAACGCATATTCTTTTTTCCATGCCTTATGAAAAGTCCAAGGTTATTATGCTCACTAGCGCCATCCCCAATGAAGGCAAAACCACGGTTGCGACGCTCTTAGCCATCTCACTGGCTTCGATGGGCCGTAAGATATTGCTTGTGGATGCCGATATCCGGCGTCCTACGCTCCACACCTATCTCGATGTGCCCAATGCTAAGGGTCTTACGGATTTTCTGATAGGCAACATTAGTTTCGAGGAGGCTGTGATTGCAATACCGGGCACCTCGGCAAAAGTAACCACGGGAGGTCAACCAAGCCCAAATCCAACTGAGCTGCTGGCTTCCGAGCGATTCAAGGAATTCCTGGAAAAAGCGCTCCTTGAATACGACCGTATCGTGATCGACGTGGCTCCCGTGCTTTATATTCCGGATGGGCTTATCGTAGCCAAACACGTGCATAGCGGAGTTCTCATCTGCGGGTCCGGTATGATCGATAAAAAAGCGGTGAAGGTCGTGAAGAGTAAATTTGATGCGGTGGGGCATTCGCTCATCGGCGTGATTATCAATCGCGCCGATTACGCGAAAGAAGGATACCGCTATAAATATCTTTATGCGTACAGGAACTATTACAGCGAGAAAAAAGGAGTTGAGAGCAGTGGCCTCAAAACGTAAGACAGCGCTGATCACAGGAGTCACGGGACAGGATGGCTCGTACCTGGCAGAATTTCTTTTGGCCAAGGGCTACCAGGTTTACGGCGTCGTGCGCCGTTCGAGCTCCATCAATACGGCTCGCTTGGACGGGATCTACGAGGAACCTCAGACAAAGAACAGGCGTCTTGAGCTTGTCTACGGCGATCTCAACGACGCCAGTTCGATCAATCGAATCATCCGTACTGTGCGCCCTGACGAAATTTATAACCTTGCAGCACAAAGCCACGTAAAGGTAAGTTTCGAAGTGCCGGAATACACATCGGAAGTAACCGCGCTCGGGCCCTTGCGTATTCTCGAAGCGATTCACGAATCCAGTGTCCACTCCAAATTTTATCAAGCCTCTTCCAGTGAGCTTTACGGCAGGACGGAAGATGTGCCTCAGAAAGAAACAACGCCCTTTCGTCCCGTCAGTCCCTATGCGGTGGCAAAACTTTTCGCGTACTGGACGACGGTGAATTACCGCGAGAGTTATGGTTTGTTTGCCTGCAATGGGATTCTTTTTAATCATGAATCGCCGCGCCGCGGCGAGACCTTTGTCACGCGCAAGATCACGCGCGCCGTGGCCGCCATAAAAATGGGTCTGCAGGACACACTTTATCTGGGAAACCTAGATTCCAAGCGCGATTGGGGCTACGCAAAGGATTATGTAGAAGCCATGTGGATGATGCTTCAGCTTTCTAAGCCCGATGATTTTGTAATCGCGACTGGGCAGACACACACGGTGCGTGAATTTGCCGAAGAAGCATTCCGCTGCGCAGGACTTGACATGAAAAAACACCTAAAGATTGATAAACGTTATTTTCGGCCCCTGGAAGTCAATATTTTGCAGGGCGACGCTTCCAAGGCCCGCCGCGTGCTGGGTTGGAAGCCCAAAACATCTTTTAAAGAGTTGGCGCGCCTTATGGTCGACGCGGATATCAATGCCTTAAAGGGGAAAAAAGCACCATGAGCTTCTGGAAAAATAAAAAAGTCGTTGTTACGGGTGGTGCCGGATTTATCGGGTCCTACCTCACGGAGCTTCTTGTGGCAGAAGATGCCCGGGTCACCGTTGCCGACAATCTCGCACGCGGTAGCGTGTCCCGCATCCAGTCCGTGGAAAAAAAAATACGCTTATTGGAGCTCGACTTATTTGAATATGAAAATTGTTTGACGGTATGCGATGGTCAGGAGATCGTGATGAATCTCGCGGCTAAAGTTACCGGCATAGAATACAATCGCTTTAATATGGCGGACATGTTCGAATCTAATATGAAACTTCAGATGAACGTGCTCAAAGCCGCTTCGGAAAAGAGCGTCAAACGCGTACTGCAGGTGAGCACGGCTTGCATCTATCCCCATGATGCCGCAGTCCCGACGGTCGAATCCGAGGGCGAACGCGGCGGTCCTGAACCCACCAATGAGGGGTATGGCTTCGCTAAACTGATGGGCGAGAAATTGGCTAAATATTATACCCGAGAAAAAAAGATCCAGGTTGTAATAGGACGGCCTTTCAACGCTTACGGCCCCCGCGACCATTTTGAAGAGAAAACTTCGCATGTGATCCCGGCGATCATGAAAAGAATTTTAGACGGCGACGATCCTGTGACTATCTGGGGCAGTGGCAATCAATCGCGTGCATTTGTGCATGCCAAAGATATCGCACGCGGCATGATGCTCTTGGCAGAGAAGGCGCCCGCCGGAACACCGATCAATATCGGGCATGACCGTGAGGTTACCATCAAGGAACTTTTTGGGGTTATCTGCAAGGTGGTGGGAAAAACTCCCAGGGCGTTTTATGACGTATCGAAGCCTGACGGGTATCCACGACGTTCCGCAGATACCAGTTTACTGCGTAAAACCACCGGTTTTGTGCCGATGATATCTTTGGAAGAGGGAATACGGGAGATGTACGAATGGTTTCCCCGGAAAAAATGAACTGGCTGGCCCTGTACACCAAGAGCCGCCATGAAAAGAGTATTCATCTGCATCTTGAAAAAATGCGAATAGAGTCTTTTCTACCACTAAGGCACATTAAAAGACGGTGGTCGGATCGCACGGTTACGGTGGAAGAGCCTCTATTTAAAAGTTATGTGTTTGTGCGTACCGATACGAACCATAGGCGCGATGTGCTTCAGTCAAAAGGGGCCGTAAAATTTATAAGTGTCGGAGGCACGCCCATCGCCATCGAAGACACCGTCATTGATTCTTTGCGCTCGTTCGTGAATGAAGCTATTGCAGCGGATCCTTTCCCATATTTGCATCCGGGAGATAGGGTTAAAGTTCAAAAAGGAGTCTTCAAAGGAATCGAAGGATTTATTATGCGTAAAGACGATAAAAAATGCCGCTTGGTGATAGTTGTGGACGCCATACAAACGTCTATTGCGTTGGAAGTGGATTCGTGCCTAGTGGAGCGGGTATAAATTTTTTTTGTGTTGAAATGATTAATTTCAATAGAACTATTTAGTAGTTAATAACAAAAGTTAACACTTAGAGTTTTTTAAATAAGATAATCCCTGTAAGTCACAAGCGAATGTGACTGAGAGGGCGAAGCTCTATAGAGGCGCTATGAACTTTGAAAACCATCCGGAATACTCCATTGTAATCCGTCCCCGGTCGGGATGGAGTGGGTTGCATTTGAAAGAACTTTGGGATTACAAAGACCTTTGGTTCTTTTTGATGCGGCGTGACATACAAGTCCGCTATCGTCAGACTTTTTTGGGTGTTACGTGGGCGGTGATCCAGCCGGTGATGGCGATGGCAATTTTTTCCATCGTATTCGGGAGGCTTGCAAATTTAAGTTCCGACGGACACCCTTACCCCTTGTTTGTGTATTCAGCACTTTTACCGTGGATATTTTTTTCAACGGCACTTTCTGCAGCGGCCAATTCAGTCGTGGGCTCGGCTAATCTCGTTACCAAAGTTTACTTTCCGCGGACTCTGATCCCACTGGCGTCCATAGGGGCCTCTTTCATGGATTTTCTCGTCTCGCTGGGCGTGATGATGGGGCTTATGATCTTTTACGGACAGACGCTCACGGCAAGTCTTTTGGCTATACCTTTCTTGTGCGTCGGGGTCGCACTGACGGCGCTTGGGATAGGTATTTGGCTTTCTGCGTTCATGGTGTCCTACCGGGATTTTCGTCATGTTATCCCATTCGCGCTACAGATCGGACTTTATGCGACACCTGTGGTTTATTCTACGGCGCTGGTTCCTGCCCGGTGGCGATGGATTTTATATATCAATCCCATGGCGGGTTGGATTTCTGGTTTTAGGGCCGCTTTTTTGGGCGAGCCTTTTGATGTGCCGGCGCTGACAGTGGCGTTTGCCGTGTCTTTTATCTTGATTCTGGGGGCGTTTTGCTATTTTCATCAGGCTGAATCAGAATTTGCGGATATTATATAAATGAAAACGGAATTAAAAACGGTGATAAAGGTTGATGGGCTATCCAAAGAGTATGCCATCGGGCGACTGCGTACCAGGGAAAATTTTCGGGAAATGCTGGGCCGGCGCACCGGGAACGTTTGGAAACGTTTCTCAGGCTGCGCCAACGATCGCGCAAAGAACTTTCTCGCCGTAAAAAATGTTTCATTTGAGGTTAAAGAAGGCGAGATCGTGGGTATCGTAGGAAGAAACGGCGCCGGGAAGTCGACGCTTTTAAAGATCCTGTCGCGGGTGACGCTGCCGAGTACGGGTGAGGCAAGAATGTGGGGACGAGCCTCATCGCTTTTGGAAGTGGGCACCGGTTTTCACCCGGAACTTACAGGCCGTGAGAATATTTATCTTAACGGCGCGATCCTCGGTATGAAACGATCGGAGATCGGTTCCAAATTCGACGAGATCGTTGCGTTTTCAGAGATTGAAAAATTTATCGACACACCTGTAAAACATTATTCAAGCGGCATGTATGTAAGGCTTGCCTTCTCGGTAGCCGCTCATCTGAATTCAGAGATACTCATAGTAGACGAAGTGCTGGCCGTGGGTGATTATGGCTTTCAAAAAAAATGTCTTGGAAAAATGGGAGATGTTGCGCAGTCGGGACGTACGGTGTTATTGGTCAGCCATAACATGCCCGCGCTTTTAAGACTATCAAATCGCGCCCTATGGCTCGACAACGGCGAACTTCGCATGGAAGGGGAGTCACGCAAAGTCATAGAAAGTTATATTCTTTCAAATCTGGACGCCAGGGCGAGTGTCAAGATCTGGCCTAAGAAGGATTTCGTGAACGCGGATTTTTGTCCGGTGTCGCTCAAAGTAACGGATGTGCAGGGGCAGACGGTGGGTGCCGTCAAGCCGTCGGAAACGTTTGAAGTTGAATTTGAATACGAATTGCGTAAAAGTGTCCAGCCGGGATTCAGGGCCGGCATCTATTTATCCACGGCTCAGGGCGAATTGATATTCACTTCCTGGGATAGCGATAACAACCGCGAACGCTGGAACAATAGCCGCGAAGCAGGCCATTATGTTTCGCGTTGCCGTGTACCGGCCAACCTCTTGAACGAAGGTGATTTTTTGTTGGGCATTAACGCGGGTGTTTTCAACGTAAAAAGTTTCATTACGGATGAATACTGTCTGCTTCTGCGCGTGGTCCCGACGGATGAAGCGGTGGGAGGACACTGGGTGGAAAAACGCGCGGGTTTCATTCGTCCTAAGCTGGAATGGGAGCTCAAGAAAATATGAACCTGCTCCGCGCACTCTTGCTCAAACTAGGCATCCGTAAAGGCTGGCGCTTTGAAATGCTCGAGCATCATTGTCGCTATGACAGGAACAAAGTGTCGCCTGAGATGAGCTCCAGTCCTAAACGAATCCTATTTTTTGCCTATTTACCCTACTGGCTTAAGATTTGTCTGCCCGCCTCAGCGGTTTTGGGAGCAATGGGGCACACGATAGAACTTATTTTTTTACCGTATGACCACTACAAAAAAAAAGATAATTGGATTGATCTTTGGGCTCAAAAATGTGCGTATGAAAAACTGGAGTCCCTCAAGATCCTGAATACGAGCGCTCGGTGTCTGGAAACGAAGCCGGGCGTATTGTCCGCCGAGGAAGAAAAAGAGGTTGTGATCCAAAGCAAGAAAGATGCGATCTATGTCAAGCGTATGGATGTTTACGACGATGCTGACGAAAGGCTTAAAAAGCTCTATGAATTCCGTTATCAGCGTAATGCCGTGGCCATGGCTCAGATCATGAAAATTCTAAAAGAGCGTCGCCACGATTGCCTGCTCACGGCGAACGGCGATATTCTGGAATTTGGCATCGCGTACCGCGCGGCGAAGCTCGCTGGTGTCCCTTGCACTACCTTCGAATATCTTTTTGGCCGTCGGTGCGTCTTGGTGAGTCACGCGGATCCGGTGGTGCGGCTTAACACCGATGAAGCCTGGCGCGAACACAATAAAAAACCAGCTCCTCCGGACGTCTTGGAGAAGGCCATGGCGCTCATGGCGGAACGCGCCAAGCCGCGCGATGCAAAAAAATATTGGCTTAGCCAGCATTCGATGCCCCAGTCACCGGAGGAACTGAGGAAAAAATTACAATTGGCTCCGGACCGCAAAACCGCTTTGATGTGTTCCAACGTGATCTGGGACAGTGCCGCGCTCGGACGGGAAGTCGTTTTTAAGGGTTCTGGCGAATGGATACACGAAACGGTGCGCTGGTTCTCAAAAAATAATGATTGGCAGCTCATCATCCGCGTGCATCCGGATGAAACCATTTGGGGCGGGGATAAACCGGTCTCCCAGCTCGTGCGCGCGGCTTTAGACGGACGCACGAAAAACATCATACTGATAGATGCGGCCGACCCGACCAATACGTATTCTCTGATGCAGTTGGCGGATGCGGGGATCGTTTACTCGACTTCCGCGGGCATGGAGATGGCGGTGCAGGGTATCCCGGTCGTGTGCGCGGCTCGCGCGCATTACTGCGGAAAGGGCTTTACGCTGGATCCGAAAGACCCTGAAAACTATTTCAGGATTTTTGAGACACGAGACTGGAGAACTTTAAAAAAGAACGCCGAAGCGGCCCGTATGACAGCAAGTCACTACTATGAGTTCTATTTTAACACCATGCCTTACCATATTCCCTGGGATATCATCCGGTTGGATGAGGACTTGGACGAATGGCCGCTTTCCAGCGTATTGTCGGCCGAAGGTCGCCGTCTTTTCCGCAGAACATGGGATGAGTTGACTCTGGTGGGCCACCGGTCGTGACAAATATGACCTATGAGTTATACAAGATATTATTCTGCCTGCGCCACGGCCATACGACGGAACATCAGTGCCGTGATGGTTTTTGGAAGAAACGGCAGAAATTTGGCGGAAACTTTATGATGGAAATTGAAAAAGGCGTGAAGTTCTATTTTGATCTGAAGGATGAGCTTTGCTACCAAATTTTTGTGCGTGATTTTGAAAAAAACGAGCGGGCGTTCGTGAATTCTTTTTTAAGACCGGGAGACATATTTTTTGATATCGGAGCTAATATTGGACTTTTTACCGTGCTGGGTGCCGCGAAGGTTGCCCCGCAAGGCAGTGTCCATGCGTTCGAACCTTTACGCGAACCGGCGGAGAACTTGAGAAAAAATGTGCGCATAAATAATATGTCCAAACTGGTTCTTGTGAATTGCTTTGGGCTCTCCGACAAGAAGGGAGTGCAAAAGATTTGGCAATGTGAAGAGGGTTTTTCAGCATTTTCATCCATGGGCAAACCTATCCTCGATACAGGTTCAAGAATGACCGAAATAGAAGTGAAGGTCGAAATGCTTGACCATTACGTGGATGCCCATAAGATTTCGCAAATTGCGTTGATCAAGATGGACGTAGAAGGTTGGGAACATAAAGTGCTTGAGGGGGCCTCGCGGACATTGACTGCACAAAGCCCTGTGATTCTCATCGAATTCACGGATGGGGCCGCGGCCAATGCCGGCAGCTCAACGTTGGCTCTGAGGCAAAAATTGGAATCGATGGGATACCGTTTCTACGAATGGAACGACAGGGATAAAAAGCTTGAGGCCCATAATGTCCACCAGAAATACGGCTATAAAAACTTGATCGCATGTAAATCCAGCCATGTCATCGAAGACCGGATGGGGATTTGTATCGCATGAAAAAATTGTCGATATTGGCTATCGTGCCGGCGAGGATGGGGTCCGTGCGTCTGCCGAAAAAAAATATTAGCATAATCGCGGGTAAGCCGCTCCTGGCGTGGTCCATAGAAGCGGCCCGTAAAAGCGGAGTCATTGAAAAAATTATTGTGTCGACGGAAAACCCAAGCATCGCGAAAAGTGCGGAACGTTTTGGAGCCCAAGCGCCTTTCCTGAGACCGAAGCCACTGGCGACAAGCTCCGCAAAAAGTGTAGACGTCGTGCTTCATGCGCTAAAATTTTTAGAAACGAAAAAGGGGTATCGCCCGAGCCATGTAATGCTGCTGCAGCCGACGTCGCCTTTAAGGACTGCGGAGGATATCCGCGCTGCGGTTAAAACTTTGAAGGCCAAAAAATGCGGTGCCGTCGTGAGCGTTTGCGCTGCCGCACCGAATGTTGCGTGGACGAGGAGTGTGGATAAAAAAGGATTTTTGCAGCCGTCAACAGGTTCGGCGCATTTTGTACTGAACGGCGCAATTTATCTATTCGAACGTAAAACATTCCTGAGGAATAAAACTTTTTATGCGAAAAAGACTGCGGCTTATATCATGCCGCCCGAGCGATCAGTAGACATTGATCATCGCTGGCAGATGGTCTTGGCCGAAGCGCTTCTTAAAAATAGGAAAGTACTGGAATGACGATACGGATAGGAATAAAAAAAGTGGGGACAGGCCAGCCGTGTTTTATCGTGGCTGAAGCGGGTGTGAACCACAATGGCAAACTGTTGCTTGCGAAGAAACTGGTTGATGCGGCAAAGACAGCAGGGGCTGACGCTGTGAAGTTCCAAACCTTTCGTTCCGAAAAACTTGTGAGCGCTCGCGCTCCGAAGGCGCAGTACCAAAAAAAGAACTCAAAGTCCGAATCTCAGCTCGAGATGATTAAAAAGCTTGAGCTCTCATTCGAAGCTTTCGCCCGTCTGTCTGATTATTGCCGCCGTAAAGGCATTTTATTTTTATCGACGCCATTCGATGAGGAAAGCGCTGATCTTTTGGATTCTCTGGGCGTTCCGGCTTTCAAGATAGGTTCCGGCGAAATCACGAACCTGCCTCTTCTCAGGCAGGTGGCACGGAAGAAAAAACCGGTCATTCTTTCGACGGGGATGTCCACATTGGCAGAAGTGAAAGTCGCGGTCTCGGTGCTTCGCGCGGCAGGTTGTCGGGAACTGATTCTCCTTCAATGTGTTTCAAATTATCCGGCTGATGTTCGTGATATTAATTTACGAGCGATGAAAACGATGAAAGAAGCATTCCGTGTTCCTGTTGGCTTTTCCGATCATACGCTTGGCATCGAGATATCGCTGGCTGCCGCAGCGCTCGAAGCCTGTGTGATAGAAAAACATTTAACGCTCGACCGCAAGATGAAAGGCCCCGATCACGCCGCGTCTCTTGAAGAAGAAGAATTTGCCTGTCTCGTAAACGGGGTGAGGAATATTGAAAAAGCGTTGGGCGATGGAAGAAAAAAACCGTCGCGGCATGAAGCGGACACGGCTGTTGCGGTGCGAAAAAGCCTAGTGGCCGCCAAAGACATTGCAAAAGGACGCAGACTGACAAATGAACTGGTGATTATCCAGCGCCCGGGCAACGGAATGAAACCCGCCACGCTGAAGAAAGTACTCGGAAAAAAACTTAAGCGAAATATTAAGGCGGGGAGTATGTTCGCCCCCGGTATGTTTAAATGAGAACCGTGGGCGTTATCACGGCCGGCCGCTCCGATTATTCCTGCTATCTGCCCGTATTAAAAAAGATCCGGGAAAGCACGGACTTAAAACTGA
>JAHFFI010000137.1 GCA_023248025.1 Candidatus Omnitrophota bacterium | reverse complement strand
CTCCAAAAGAGGCACAAGCACATGCCTGACACGGTTGCGCGTGAAACGCGTTTCTTTGTTGGAGGGGTCCTCCCAAAACCGAATCTTGGAAGCTTTAAGAAATTTCAAAATGTCCTTTTTCTCACAGCCCAAAAGAGGCCGAACGACGAGAAAACGTCCCTGTTTTCTCTTATAGGGAATACCCGCAAGGCCCCGCAGGCCCGCGCCGCGGATCATGCGGAGCAGCACCGTCTCAACCTGATCATCCAGCGTATGCGCTGTCGCGATTTTATTGCAGCGGTATTTTTGGGCGGTCTTTTCAAAGAAGAAATAACGCTGCATCCTCCCCTCTTCTTCCAGCGAATGTTTATTTTTGACGGCAATTTTTTTGATGTCAACCGATCTTGAAACAAGCTTGATCTCAAGCCCCTTGCATTGAGCGTCGATAATCGCGCGGCACTTTTTAATTTCAGTCGATGCCTGGAGGCCATGGTCGAGCCACGCGGCGATGAGCGAGAGTGAGTATTTTTTCTCGAGTCTTTTCAGAAAATGAAGTAAGGCTACCGAATCCGGTCCGCCGGAAAGACCCACCACAAAAGAATCGCCCTTACGGATTAAACCGTAAAGGCGATTGGTCGTTTCGATTTGATTGAATATTTGCTTAAAGGATCTCAGGAATTAATATACAAAAATGTAAGTGGCTTTCGTCGTGGCGGGATCATACTCCACATCCACTTCGGTGCCGGCCGTCAAAGATTTCAGGTCGCGGTCTTTTTCGCCATCGGTGATATCGGTGGCTTCGTCAATTTTTACCGTGAGCATTTTTTCTGTGGCTTGGGCATCGCCTTCGCCGTAAAGTTTCACGGTGATTGTTTTTGCAGTCTCGTCGGATGCGTTGACTTCACCCGATACAAATTCCAGATTATCGGCGGCAGGAGGTTCTACGGCCATGTTTTCAACAGCGGCCGGTGTATTGGAATCGACAGGCGCCGCTACCGACGTCGCAACGGGTGCCGCTACGGCTGCTACCGCTTCGCCTGCGGCCGTCGCGTCCGCAGCATTGTCCTCAGCCCATGAGGCTGTTGTGAGCGCACAAAACACCGCCAAGCCCAGCAAAAATCCAAATTTTTTCATCTTAGTCGTTAGCTCCTGTTAAAGTAGGAAAGCATTTGACGGATAGTATACCGCAAAGGGGCGGAATGTCAACTTGACCACCCCGCCCCTTTCAACCGTCCCCAAACCCATTTTATTTCCTGTGTTACGCCGCTTGCTCGACTTGCTTTTTGACCATTTCAAAGAAACGAATAGCTGTATTAAGGTTCACACGAGCCAGTGGTTTCAAGGCATACGTTAGGACAAGTTCCCATGCGATCTGGAAGATATTGCCCTTCAAAATATTTGAAAGCACTTGATTGTCCACTGGGATCTTTGCCAGGGTGCCCCATGCCGATACGAAATGATCATCCAGCCTGCCCGAGACATCGATTCGGGTTGAGACAGCCGCGATTAAAAGCGCTTCATACAAAGTATCGATATCGCCGGTTCTATCCTCTTCCGAAACTTGGAGTTTCTGCACCAGGATGTTGCGTGTGGCGCCTTTTTTGAAATCACTCTTATCCACTACTAAACGGGCGCGTCCTGCATCATTTAATTCTGTGGGAATAACCCCATCTTTAAAGACAAGGTTTTCACCGATCACCCGTATCGCCTCTGTCGTGAACCTATCTCTCAGGTCCTTATTGCCGTCTATGATGTTAAAGTGCACATTTGTGCCGTATCGTGTGTCATGGGTCATGCGTAAAAGCGCCGAGATAAGCGTCACAAAATAGCTTTCTGTTTGCTTGTCAGGCAGCACCTTAAGGCTTACATCGATGATTGTAGACTTTGTAGAATCCATGCCATGAATCTGATCTAGGTCATCAAGTACACGACTTTGATTCTCGCTCCGGAGCAGGCTGACGGCCGCAAGATCAAGTTTATCGTTATCATTATTAAGGCTATTTTCATTAATGACTTGATGGACCCGTTTTTGATCGCGATTAAATGTCTGATTGCCGTACCGGGACTGGGCCACGATAAAGTCCCCATGGACACCGTCCTTATGATGGGTCAGCGTAAAGATCGTTGTATCTCCTTGCGCAGGAACATCATTTAGAGCAAGACGAGCGCCGTCTGGAGATTTAAGAGTTAAAGGGGAAGCGGCTTCGGCAGCCGAGACAAAGAACTCGCCCAACTCAGCTGAATCTAGCGATGGTATTGCTGTTGAAAGCCGGGCGCCGGAGGTGTGATTAGAAAGAGCATCTACTATCTTCTCGCTGAGCGCTTCGGCTATGACATTTCTGGGATCAAGTTTTAAAACAGTATTAACCGCATCCAGAGCTTCCACATAACGCTTGAGCCCTTTCAAAGCTTCGGCTCGGACGGTGATGGTTTGGATATGGCTTGGGTCAAGTTTCAGAGCTTTATCAGCCGATTTAAGAGCCTCGTCATAACGCTTGAGACCATTCAACGCTACGATGCGAACGATGTGGCATTGGATATGCTTAGGGTCAAATGTCAGAGCTTTATCACCCATTACGAGAGCCTCCTCATAACTGTGGAGACCATTCAAAGCTACGGCGCGGACGATGATGGTTTGGATATGGCTTGGACCAAGTTTCAGAGCTTTATTAGTTGATGTGAGAGACTCGTTATAAAGGTGGAGACCGTTCAAAGCTACGGCGCGGGTGATGATGGTTGGGATATTGTTAGGTTTAAATTTTAGAACATCAGCCGTTGACGTGAGAGTCTCTTTATAACGGTGGAGACCGTTCAAAGCTAATGCGCGGGTGATGATGGTTGGGATATTGTTAGGTTTAAATTTTAGAGCTTTGTCTGTCAATATGAGAGCCTCTTCATAACGACTAAGCTTTACTAAAATACCGGCCTTAGTGGTCAAAGTAACTGGATTGTTAGGGCCGATTTTTAACGCTTCATCTAATCTATCCAGAGCCTCATTAAACCTACCACGATTTCTAAATACAACCGCTTCCTGATTTAGATTGATTTCCCGAGGATCAACCCCTTGTGCCAACCGCGCTCCCGGAGGCTCTGACTGCCATGCAATGGCAGCAATGATGGCCGCGCCGACACCG
>JAHFFI010000136.1 GCA_023248025.1 Candidatus Omnitrophota bacterium | reverse complement strand
ATCCGCCACCGCAGCGATAACATAAAAGCACTCGTCACGATCATGAAGGGCTGTGACCATCGCTGCACGTACTGCATCGTTCCTTTCACGAGGGGGGTGGAGCGCTCGCGAAATTCGGAAAGTATTTTAAAGGAAATGAAGGACCTGGCTGAGCGAAGATTCAAGGACGTCATGCTGCTCGGGCAAAATGTGAATTCGTACGGAAAAGGTTTGGATGAAAATATCGATTTCGCGGGACTCCTTGAAAAGATACAAGAGACGGCGCCCGAGATCGCGCGCCTGCGTTTCATCACAAGCCATCCTAAAGATGCTCACACGCGTTTATTCAAAGCCATGCGTGATCTTCCGATAGTTTGCGACCATCTGCATCTTCCGGTTCAATCCGGGTCCGATACTGTTTTAAAACGCATGAAACGTGAGCATTCGGCGCAGTGGTATCTTGAGCAGATAGAAGAATACCGTTCATTCGTTCCGGACGGCTCGCTCACCACGGACTTTATCGTGGGTTTTCCGGGGGAAACGGATGAGCATTTCCAGGAAACGATGACCCTTATCGAAAAGGCGCAGTTCGACAGCGCGTATATTTTTACTTATTCTCCGAGGCCCGGCACACCGGCTTTGAAACTGACCGACGATGTCTCGGCAGAAGAAAAAGATAGGCGTCTTCAGGCGATCATGGCGCTTCAGCGAGCCATAGCCATCAAAAAAAATCAGACCCTCATTGGAAAGAGCTTCGAAGTTCTTTTTGAGCATAAAACACGTCGGGACGAGAATCGTTTTGCGGGCCGAACGCGCAGTTTCAAGCGTGTCGTCGCGTCCTCTCCGGAAAATTTAGACGGCCAATTTAAAAACGTGCGTATCGTAGGCGTATCCGATGAAACTCTTTTAGGAGAGATCATTTCATAATGCGACGCATTTTCTGTCTTCTGTTATCTGTCTTCTGTATTCTGTATTCTAATGTTTGCCAGGCTGAAATAGGGTGCATGAGTACCAAGCGCGAGCGTGACCTCAAAGCCCTTAAAGAACAGTCGCCCGATGCGCTTTACGAAAAGATCAATGAGCTTTTCCTGAGAGAAGACTATGAGGGTGTCGAGCGTCTTTCGGCACAGTTTATGCTGCGAGCGTCCCGTTCGCAGCATGCGGAGGATGTTTCGAGTCTGCGTGAGTTGTCCATCATAAAGCTTGGCTACACCTCAACCCCTGCAGCCGTACCGATTGCTTTTACGCCCACGCCTACGGGCCCTTTAAAACAACTGACCTTTGAAGAAATACCCATTTATTCCGTACAGGTCGGGTCATTTTCAAAAGTAGAGAACGCCAAAGCGACGGTCGAAAAACTAACCCGTGCGCATTATGACGCTTATCTTATGCACGATACCGCGAAGCCGGGCATGATACGTGTGAGAGTGGGAAAGGTGGAATCCCGCAACGCGGCCCAAGCGCTCGAGGCCCGGCTTAAAAAAGAAGGGTATCCTACGAAAATTTGTTAAAACCCCTGATCGCGATAGCCGGTCCCACCGCATCCGGTAAGACCGACGTTGTGCTTGAAATGTCCCGCCATCTTCCTCTAGAAGCTATTTCCTGCGACTCCATGCAGGTCTATAAAAGAATGCCCATCCTGACGCAGGTGCCGGCGCCTGAGACTCAAAAAAAGATACCCACGCACCTGGTGTCTTTTTTAGAACCGGAAGAAGAATACAATGCCTCTTTATTTAGACAAGCGGCCCAGGAAATTGCGCGAACGATCACTGGCCGGAAAAAGATTCCCGTTATTGTGGGCGGCACAGGCCTTTATTTGAGGGCTCTTTTGAACGGTCTCTTTGATGCCCCGTCGGGTATTTCCGACAAAAATGAAGCGTTAAGGCAGGAGCTTTTGGCGGAAGAAGTCCGTCTCGGCCCCGGGCATCTGCATCAAAAATTAAGCTCCTGTGACCCGTCCTCGGCCGCAAAAATACATTCTCGCGACCTTCGCCGGCTCGTACGAGCTCTCGAAGTCTTTATTCTGACGGGGAAACCGATTTCCGAGCAAAAGAAGAATCGCAAAGGCATACGCGCGGATTATGCAACGCGACTATTTTTTTTGAACCGAAACAGGGCCGATCTTTACGAGCGCATCAATAGGCGCGTGGAAAAAATGTTCAAAGAAGGGGTCGTGGGCGAGGCGCAGGCACTGGAAGGACGGGTTTTGAGCCAGACCGCGCAGATGGCACTGGGTTTGCGAGAAGTGCAGGCGTATCTGAAAAAAGAAAGAACGCTCGAAGAGACAAAAGAGCTTATTAAAAAAAATACACGTAATTACGCCAAACGCCAGCTGTCCTGGTTCCGCCATGAAGAAGGCGCTGAAATGGTCACCATAGAAAAAAATGATACGCCGGTGATCATCGCTTCCCGCATCCTGGACGCATGGGAATCTTCCCAGTGAAAGAAATAGCGTGCCTCGTGACCGTGCAGTTCGCTTCTCTGGGCACGAGAGCTGACAGAAAAGAGTGTGCGCATGAGTTGCGGGAGTTAGCAGGGTCCGCCGGGCTTGACGTTGTTTTAAATGTAGATGTTTTTCAAAAAGAACCCAACGCGGCACTTTGGATAGGCAGCGGAAAGGTCTCCGAAATAAAAGCATCCGTAAAAAAATACGGCTGCAACGTCGTGGTTTTCGACAGTGATCTCTCTGCGACGCAGCAGCGAAACCTGGAGGATGCTCTGGACTGCAAGACCATTGACCGCACTCAGCTTATTCTCGATATTTTTGCTTCTCGTGCGCGATCCATGGAAGGCAAACTTCAAGTAGAAGTGGCGCAGTTGAAATATCTTCTGCCGCGCTTGTCGGGGAAGGGTCTATCGCTCTCGCGTCTCGGAGGAGGCGTCGGTACGCGCGGTCCCGGAGAACAAAAGCTTGAAATGGACCGTCGTCACATCCGCGAGCGCATCGCGCGACTCTCTAAAGAACTTCAAGAGCTGGGACTTCGCCGCAAGACCGGGATGCAGGCAAAAAAAGAGAGTCGGCTGCCCGTCATAGCGCTTGTGGGCTACACGAATGCCGGTAAATCCACGCTATTCAATAAACTGACTCGCTCAGAAGCCGTCGTCAAGAATCAGATGTTCTCGACATTGGACACGACCACGCGTGCGC
>JAHFFI010000043.1 GCA_023248025.1 Candidatus Omnitrophota bacterium | reverse complement strand
AAGGAGCGAAGGGTCTGAAAGATTCGCGTCGCTTAATCTTGATATTTAAGAGCTCTTTCATGTCCGCACGTCTGGGATCGCATAAAATACTCCTGTTGCCTAACGCTCGGGGGCCCCATTCCATACGTCCCTGGAACCAGCCGATCACTTTTCCCTTGCTTATAGCAGAAGCCGTACGACGGCAAAGCTCTTGGCTGTCGTCAATTCGTTCAACAACACAGCCTTCCTTTATGAGAGCGGCTTTTTCAGCTTCTAACAGCACCGCAACATCATTGGACGTAAAATGCGGCCCCCAGTAGGACTGATCCATACAAAAACTGCGGGGTTTACGCAAGTACTGATGATACGTATAAAATGCGGCTCCGATCGCCCCACCCGAATCGCCCGAAGCAGGCTGGATATAAATCTTTTTGAAAGGCGACTGTTTCAGAATCTTGCCGTTCGCGACGCTATTCAATCCGCATCCGCCGGCAAGACAGAGGTTGGTATTCTTTGTTTTTTCAAATACGTGATTCAGTATGTGAAAAAAAACTTCTTCATATTTTTTTTGAAGTGAGTGCGCCACTTCCTGATGAAACGAGGTCACAGGCTCATCCGGTTTACGTGCCGGACCAAATAGTTTCTCTAATTTTTCTGAAAATACTTTCCCTATTACGGGACTTCCCTTTTCCCAGACCATCGACACGCCTTCGCACTCATGTCTGAAATACGGCAAGTCGAGCTCAAAACCCCCGGCGGGCTTGAGACGGACCACTTCTCCCATCTTGTCCATGAATGAAGGTTTGCCATAAGCCGCAAGACCCATGACTTTATATTCATCGCCGTACGATAGGAATCCCAGGTACTGCGTGAACGCGAGATATAGAAGCCCCAGTGAATGAGGAAAATATACCTGTCCCCCTGGGTTGAGATCACATCCATCCATCTCCGCCCATAGCGTGCTGACGAAATCACCGAAGCCGTCCACAGACACGGCCGCAGCGGATGAAAAGGGCGAAACAAAAAAAGCGCTGGCAAGATGCGCGCGGTGATGCTCAATCATTTTTATCTTTGCCTTAATGCCGCCAGTCGGCACGCCTAACGCTGCTTCGGCAATGGCGCGGATGTTGCGTATTTTATATGCATTCTTCCAACGATCAGTCACTGCGGAAAGTTCGGGTCTTTTTTTTAATGTATATAGTACCTTTCTTAAAAAATGGGCGTTAGGGTTCCGGTTGAGCGCTATGAATTGCACGTCGCTGATGGTTATTCCCGCTTCTTTGAGGCAATACCGCACCGCTTCCGCCGGAAAACCCGCCCAATGCTTCATGCGGCAGAATCTTTCTTCTTCCGCCGCGGCTATGAGCTTCCCGTCGACGACGAGACACGCCGCCGCATCCGCGTGAAAAGCATTTATTCCGAGTATGTTCATAGTTTTTTGTACAATTTTATAAACTCGGGAGCAACCGCATCCCATGTGAATTTCTCAAGAACAAGCCTGCGGCCGTTATTTCCCATTTCTTCGCCCATCGCGGGATCGTCTAGTATTTTCTTCATTTCCGAAGCGGCCGCTATGGGATCCTGCGCACACACGAACCCGGCGCGCGCGGATCTTATCTCACCGGCTAGATCCACAAAAGGACTTATCACAACCGGACAAGCCGCGGCCATGGCTTCTAGCACTGCCATCCCAAAATTCTCACGGTGACTGGGAAGTAAAAAAAGTACTGCGTCGCGATAGGCCTGCATTTTTCGCTCTAGTCCTATCATCCCTGTGAAAAGGACTCGATCGGCCAGATGCAATTCTTCCGCTAACTTCTGCAACCGCCGCACGTAACGAGGCTGCCCCGGTCCTGCCAGCACAAGAAAAAGATTTGGGTAGGGTTCTGCTAATAACCTAAAAGCGCGGAGAGCCCCTTTGGGATTTTTTTTAGGGTGAAGCCTCCCCAGAAAGAGAACGTATTTTTTTCCGTGCAACCGCTCAAACTCCTTACCGAATAGTCCACGTTCGGGCAGACGTTCGATGCTCTTGCGGGGCAAGCCCAGCGGAAGCACGACGCATTTGGGCCGGAAACCAAATAAGCATGAGCTTGATCTCTCCATTTCGGATGTGAAATGCACTGCCTTTATGCTATTCAGCAGTATTTTTCCGAAGAGTATGATGTAAATATTTTTTTTAAGAATGGAGCGTGCGTAATGGCTTGTATCCAGCATGCCATGCGGACTTAAAACGCATGGTTTTTTTAATTTATTACAGATGGAGATCGCGCATAACGTCGGATAGTCCCACATCGAGTGCGCGTGCACGATGTCAGCCGCCTTAATACTCTCTTCAAGTCCTCTGCGTATACCGTATGAATAGTGCCATATCGGATGTGCGGGGTAAAGATCGACGACCGATTTTAAACCGGATAGCTCTGGTTTAACGCCGACATAAGTCGCCGAGATACGCGCCTCATGACCGAGATCGGCTTGTGCCGCGGCCAAACCCTTGACCGCCGTTACTATTCCACCCGAGCGGGGATCAAGGTCCGGCAGCACGTGAAGAATGTTCATACGGCGGAAGAATTTCCCATGACCAGCGCTTCCAATCGATCCAGCACTTTATTTTTTTCGTAGCCGGCCGCATATTCGATGAATGATGCCTGTCCGCTCTCTCGCACTGCTGGGGTGGCGGCTAGAAACTGCCGCATGCGCTCGGCAATCGCCTCCGGTGTGTTGTCGCGCGCAAGTCCCTGAGTGTATGGCCCCATAACTTCCGGAATAGCGCCGTTGGGTGTAGCGATAACAGGGGTTCCGCTGGCAAATGATTCGAGAATGACCAAACCAAAACATTCCAGTGCCCGTGTCGGTAACACAAAACAATCCGCGGCGCGGTAATAAAAAGCCAATGTTTCATCCGGCACAGCGCCCAGAAAATGAATTTTATCCGATAGGCCGAGCTCAATCGTCAATTTTTCGTATTCGGTGCGGCATGGCCCTTCGCCTGCGATCATGACCTTGAAAGGCGCCGTCTGCTTAAGCAGTGAAACCGCGCGTATTAGACTGTCTACTCCCGTGCGCGGCACGAGACGTCTGAGCGTAAGAAAATAAGTCGATTCACCCTGCCACCGCATATCCCTTAAACGCTCGCGAGCGCCAATTCGCGTGATGTGCGTTAGATCCTCCGCCCGGCGCTCTACGTAGCCCGGACAAAGCGCAAGCTTACCCTTCACTTCATTGGGAAACTTTTTAGAAATAACCTGAGCCGTAAATTCTGAATCGCACTGCACGGTATCGGAAACCGAATAAATATGTTTTTCGATTGCTTTTAATAAAAAATGCGCCCAATACTGAGGAAAGCCGCCCAATGTTCCATTCTTCTGGGCCAGGTACTCATCGGAGAACGGAGAATGTACGGACAATACTTTTCGAGCTGCTTTTTTGCCCAACGAATGAGAAAGTCCCCAGTACTGAAGCTCCGTATGGCCGTTTACAACGGGACGGCTATTGCTCCCGAGCCGTCCGGCAATAGCCCGGGCTGCGCGATGAATACCCTGCCAGTGGCTCCACAATTTAACCGGGGATTTCTCTCCGCCACTCTCGCGGGGACTTTCATATCGCCAAAGATTGACACCCTTCCGAAGTGTATAGTGAACACCACCCGGCGCTTGGCCATGCGCCGCAACAAAATGAACTTCACGTCCTTTCCTCGCGCAGTGAAGCGCAAATTCGGATGCGATGCGGTAGGCGCCGCCCATTTCATCTTCATACCAGGCGTTGCATCCTATGATAAGTGGCTGGGACATCAAGCCGCTGTGTTGGAGGAATTGGGTGTTACGAATCCCTTTTTCCAAAGAGTTCTTTTGAAAATCGGGATCATGTAGATCATGAGCAGCATGACAACGCTCGATTTCGTGATGTGATTTAGAATATCAACAAGGTTCCATTCGGCTTCAATTGCCGGCAAAAGTACGAACGGCGCCCAGGCCCACCATAAAAGATTATTTCTGGCAGCACGCGCAAAACGTGAAAAAATAAAACCAATGAATACCGAATAAATAAAAATACCCGCAATACCGCCAATGAGTCCGAAGTTCGCATACATTTCGCCGGATACACCCAACGCCATGGAAGTAGTTTCTGGTACCGTAAGATTCGTAAAACGCGCAAACGTATCCCGTGAGCTAGCGCCTAGTTTTCCGGGTAGCCAGATACGTGGCACAAGCGAAGCCACAACTGACGATAAAATCGTCTCACCGTTGCCGAAAGGCTCCTGATCAGGTACGGCGAACATAACCTTGGACACGATCCAGCCCTGATTCCACCGCACCAAATGGTCGCCAGGCGCCTGTCGATAGAGACTGTACTGCTCGCTTTTGTCGATCTCCTTCCAGACAAGATTCATAAGTAACTTCACTTTTTCGTAACTGCCCGTGTTCTTTTCAAGAAGATTCAAGCGATAATCACCTTTAATACTGTTAAACGGTACGATGAGAAGCAGGCCCGCAAACATGAAAATAATGAGTTTCCATCTCCACCGGTAAACAAAGGCAAGAGAGATCAAAAGATACCCTATCCAGAGAATGAGCTCATAGAAAAGACCGGCAGAGGCGGTGCTTGCAAGCAGCGTCAAGAAAACGATGACAATGCGTATCTGCCAACCCTTGGCACGGGTGAACATCAATGAAAAAGCACCCACGAAGCGCAGCTGCGCCAGAATATAAAACAAAAACGCCAGACTCGCCGGGGCGTAAGACGTAGCGATAGAGACCCCATAGCCTACGACGATAAGAGCGTCCATAAGAAACCGGTCGCGATTGGTCAACGGTATAGGTACCCACTTAGCCGCATGGGCGGAGTTGGGATTGAATCTAAGCGGCGCATGAATGCCGAACCAAAGCGCTAGGACAACAGGAACCGTATAGGAAAAATAGGTTTCGGGAGGCACGGACATACCATAAAGATTTAACGAGGGAGGAAATCGGTAGGCAAGCCAGGGTGCTATCACCCAGCTAAGACAGGCCACGAAAGTAATAAGTTCAGGCAAAATAACGCATCGACTCACGACAAGACACATGTGACCGAGAACAAAAATTGTGAATGCTATGCCGACCGCCACCCAGATGGTCTGGCCCCAGTAAAATGGAAATAAAAGCAGCGTAAGCATGATCGAGCCATAGATCAAGAGCATGAGCTCGACGCGTCTTAAACCATAATAGTATTGAGTAGCCATTAGAGGCCTCCCGCTGCCTGTAGAATGCCGGCCGCAGCACGGGCTACAGAAAAATCCTTAATATACACCCGTGCTTGGCAGCCCATTGATATTGCAAGGCTCCTATCCTGACGAAACTTTTGCATATAACTTGCCAGTTTCTCCACATCCCCGCAAGGAAAAATAAAACCTGTATTACCGTGGCTCACAAGATCCGGCGCCGAGCCCGCCTCTTCCGAGACAATCACCGGTAGACCGCAGGCCATCGCCTCATTGACGACAAGCCCCCACGTCTCTCGATCATCGGATGTCAGCACCAGAACATCGGCCGACGCGTAAATCTTCGGCATCGCGGATTGATTTACAAAACCGGTGAAATGTACATCCAATTTTTTATCTTTTGCAAACTGCTCGCATTTTTCTCTGAGCACACCATCCCCGGCCATGACCGCCCGTATAGGCGCTGTACTATCTTGCTTCAATTTTTCAAGCGCCTTTAAATAATCCATCGGATGTTTCTTTTCCTCAAATTTTCCGCTGAATAAAAAAATGGGGCCGGAGCGCGGCTCTAAAGACTTTTGTGATTCACGCTCGAACCACTCGTTATCGACGAAATGTGGGCTGCGGACCACACGCTTGGCCCCGTAATATCGAAAATATTCCTCGGACCGTAAACCAACAGCCAGACAAGCATGAAAGCGTCTCATAAAACAAGGGTAGATGATGCGCTTAGCGAGAAGTTTTACGGCGGGTGTCCGCCGCGAAAGCTGTGAATCTCCTCTCACCATCAGTAACGTCCCTGCCCTCCCGCACGCCTTTATGGCCTGCCAATAACTTCTTTTGTCCCAACCCATAATGATAAAACTATCAAATTTCTGCCGTCTGATGATTTCATCAATCTCGGGAGTATCACAGCCAAAAAAATTACTGATGCCCGGCCGCTTGGAAACATTCGAGAGAAAAATATGCCTATACCCTGATAAAAGATCCTTATCCCATTCGAAAGGCACTCCAAAACCGGCACCCTGCTGCTCTGGCGTAGGCTTGTGGCAATAGTAAACCGTCACATCCAAGTCTTTTTTTTGCGCCAAATAATAAAAAAGCGGCGAATAATATTGGATGGGATGTGTCGCTAAAAACCCTAACTTTTTGGGCATTTGTTCTCTTGGCTAGCGCATTTTACATCTGAAATACCGGCAAGAAGACGTAGATGACGGTGTCTTGAAAAAAAATCAGTGACTAAGAATGATACGAGAATGCCCCATGCGAAGTTGCCCAGCGTTATTCCTGCGCCGGAGTTATTAATTCCTAACATTTTTTCTACCAACTGCATCATCTCGACGATGAGATGATGAGAAAAGAACACGCCAAAACTTAAAAATGATAAATGTTCTACAGCCCGCGAAGCTTTAATAGGCAGTACCAGAAATGCTAGAAACAGCATCAACGCCGCGGTCATTTCGAACAGTACCGAGACGTTTCTGCCGGTATACAGCAACATGCCTAAAAAAAACAGCCCCGAAAAATAAAAAGTACGTAAAAAAGGACTGTTCGGGATCCTTTGAAGAAAAGCACATTCATAAACGAGAACACCTCCGGCCGCGTACGGAAAAAAAGTCAGCGCGTAGATTAAAAATGTACCGGGCTCCGCGCCAGGTACCGCCTGAGCCGCGTGATAATAACTGGCCACAAGCGTCACAAGAGCACCAATGGCTAGTAAAATTATACGAAACGGCCGGTTCAATTTAAACAAAGGGGCTATTAAAAAAAGGCAGTACAATAAAAAGGGAATAAAATACATTTGGACGGCGGAAGAGCCTAGAAATATGTCCGATAGCACCGATGAAACAGAAATATCATGTTGTCCTGATGCAATTAAACGAGCGGACATATAAATTGCCGTCCATAAAAGAAACGACGGCAACAAGCGTCTGCACCGTGATGCCGCGTACGCGCGCAATGGGCCCGTCCAGTGAGTAAGTTCGGCGGCCATCAAATAAAATGAGATTAGCAAAAATGAAGGCACCGCAAACGCAGCATATCGCGCACGAAAGATAGCCGGATTCGTATCCAGTGAATGAATGGCAACAACGCCCAACGTTGCCAATACGCGGAGCCAATCTAAGCCAACGATTCTTTTAGAGCTTGTCATAATCTATTTTTTATCGCCGACTCAAACACGGCCACGAGTTTTTTTGTCATGCTCTTGGCCGAGTATTCTTCGAATACTTTTTCGTCGACCCGTACTGCAAAATTAGTTTTAGCAATGTACTCCCGTATCCGTTCTTTAACGGCATTTTTCTTTTGGCCGAGCGAAACACTATCGGAAAATGTGATAGCCTGCCCCGTTCCGGAATTTTCAAGAAAACGCACGGCGCTGTTTCTTTCGTGAAAGAGAGCAAGTATCGGTTTTTTGGCCAGGATGCACGGAAATATTTTTGAGGCTGTGTACGTTGGATCGGGCGATCCCAGGGCCAATATTACGTCCGTCTGAAGCAGTAAATTGATGGCGTTCGGGTATGAAACTCGTTCCGGGATCTCACTCACGACTTCCTCGACTCCGTATTTTTTAGCGATAGGCAGTGCCTGAGGTGGGGCGTCAGGCGCATACGATGTCCCGATGAAATGCCATCGGGTACTTGAAAATTCGTTCGGATGATCCTGCTTTAACGCCTGCATAGCGGAAAAAAATACGTCGAGCACGGGATAAAGCTCCTTCCAAATAACACCGACATAGCAAAAATGACGTACATTCTCACCGGAAACAAAATAGGTATTCGGCGATGGGTGCTTCATAGCAAAATCAAAATCCGGCGGCTCAATACCGTAGGGAATGACTGCGGCAAACTTGTGTGCATGGTCAGGATAAAAATTTTTAAGCATCTGGTTAATACCGTCTGACACCGAGACAATAGCGTCTGCGTTCCGCACCGCAATCGGGTCCAATTGTCGCGCCAGGGCTTCTGCCCAATATCTTTTTTTAAAAGGACTGACTTTTATACCGTACGAAGTAACCCAAGGGTCGATATAATCCATCACATAAGGAATATGGAATTCCCTCTTGATCTGGGCTCCGATAAGCAAGGTATACCAGGGTGGCCCGGAAATAAATATGAGGTCCGGTTTTTTTTCACGGCACAGCTTTCGCGCTTCACGCAACAGATGGCAATACGAACGTATCCCCAGGTCCCCTATGCCTATCTTTCGCGTCCATCCGAGACTAAACGCTTTGGTTCGGCGGATTTCAAGATCGTGAGGCAGCATTTCATTCATTAAAGGATCGGTCGCGTGCCCCAAATAGGAGGGTTCAACCGTCAGAACCGCCGGCTCCCAGCCCATCGACTTTAAGTGAAGGATAAAGAAACGGTTCCTCAGCGCAGGAGGATAGCTGCTGGGCACGAAATCAGGAGCGATTATTAATACGCGGCGCATTTCTAATCCTTACGCAACCTTTCAAATTCCACCATTTCTTTCAAAGTCTCTTCAAGGCCAATCTCAGGGTGGACGTTCAGGAATTTTTTAAGCTTCTCCTGCGACGGAATACGACGCTGCATATCTTCGAAACCTTTGCCGTAAGCTGTTTCGTATGAAAGCTGTTTTACTCGGCTTTTTGAAGCACACAACAGAATGATCTTCTTTGCGAGATCAAGAATAGTGATCTCCTGAGCGCTTCCTATGTTGAAAACTTCTCCCATACACACATCATTTTCCATCATAAGCGGTAGAATCCGCACAACATCCTTCACATTTGTAAAACAGCGGCTTTGCGCACCCGTACCGTATACCTCAAGGTCCGCGCCTGACAAGGCGGCCCTTATGAATCGAGGCACGACCATACCGTAATCCCCCGTCTGGCGAGGGCCAATGGTGTTGAATAACCGCGCAACAACAACCGGACATTTTTTTTCTCTAAAGTACGCAATAGCCAAAAACTCGTCTATGGCTTTGCTGGAGGCATAGGACCAGCGCCCCACGCTCGTCGGCCCCAGCAGGATGTCGCCATCTTCACGAAATGGAAAATCTGTGGATTTGCCGTAAACTTCACTCGTGCTAGCGATCAAGAGCTTTTTCTTTTTTTTCTCGCACATCTGCAGAATAACCTGCGTACCGCCTATATTGGTTTCGATGGTTCGTACAGGCGATTCCACCACCAAACGCACTCCAACGGCTGCAGCCAGGTGATAAACCCAATCAGCGTTATCCACAAGTTCTGCCAGGAGCTGTTTATTCATGATGGTGTCCAAGGAATACCCAAAATTTAAGTTTTTCTTCAAGGCATCGATATTGTGCGCGTTGCCGGTCGAAAGGTCATCAATGACATGCACCTTATCACCCTTTTTTATATGGTAGTCCGCCAAATGACTTCCCACAAACCCTGCACCACCCGTGATCAGCACATTCCTCATAAATTTTTTTTCTCCATTTCATTTTTAAGCATGGAAAACCAGCCGCGTGACTCTTTTTCCCAGTTATAAGTTTCCAGTCCCAATTTCCAGGTGCTCTGCTTTGTCTCTAGAAGTTTTTTCCGATCCACGCAAAATTCACGGATCCCGACCGCAAATGCATGTACATCGTTAGGCGGAAAAATAAAACCGGTTTCAGGATGTTCTTTCCAAACGGAGCGTTGTCCGGGGACATCACTCACAGCCAGCGCTAGACCCGATTGCAAATAGAGGAAATATTTATTGGTGACCGTTAGCGCCAGATTAAGACAACTACCGTCTTCGAGCGCCAAGCCAATATCATGACGGGAGAGTTCTTTAAAAACCTCCGCGGGCATTGCGAGTTTCTTGAAATACACGCGCTCCGTTAGACCTTTTTTGACCAAGCCTTCAATTTTTTTTTGGAATTTTAAGTCCAGAAATCGGCCGCACACAGTCAACTCGCAATCAGGAAGAGATTTCTTCATGGCCGTCAGCACCATCTCGAGCCCGCGGCCTTTTCCGATTGTCGCAGACATCCAAACAAGACTGATTTTTTCCGAATGAGCGGAGCGTTTGTCAGGCGGCAGCAGGATGGCGGTTTCTTTTAGAGAAAACACGTTGTGAATCACAATCGGTTGAGCGATCCCATAAGACGAAACCAGAAATTCCGCCATCGCAGTCGATGTCGCCGTCACATACTGCGCTTTTTCAAGGCAGGACGCTTCAATTTTTTTGATGTTGCGGGCGACCTGAGGATGCCGCGCCCCATCCGCCTGCGCCAGAGCATTGAGGTCTTCGCAGTCAAAACCAAAACCCT
>JAHFFI010000135.1 GCA_023248025.1 Candidatus Omnitrophota bacterium | reverse complement strand
AAACCTAAAACATTTCTTAGCGCTTCGGCCATCGGGATCTACGGCCCGAGAGATAAGTCTCCCGTTGAAGAAAATTCAGCAGTGGGAACGGGATTTTTGGCCGGTCTTTGTTCCCGCTGGGAAGAGGCCGCGCTCCAGGCCCGAAAATACGGCGTGCGCACGGTTTTGCTGAGAACGGGAATCGTGCTGGATTCGCGTGGAGGAGCTTTGGCAAAAATAATCCCGCCGTTTCGTTTTGGAGTGGGCGGTCCACTGGGCACAGGATCGCAAATGATGAGCTGGATTCACATCGAGGATGAGGTTAAAGCCATATGCAAATGTCTGGAAGATACGTCTATTGAAGGGCCGGTGAATCTTACGACGCCACATGCCGTTTCCATGGCAGAATTCGTGCGCACACTGGGTCGAGTTATGCATCGTCCGGCAGTTTTTCCGGTTCCTGGTTTTATTCTAGAATTTCTTTTAGGGGAGATGTCTGAAATGCTTTTGGAAGGACAGAACGTAGTACCCAAAAAACTTGAGGCGCATGGGTATGATTTTAAATACCCCCGTCTTGAGCCGGCCTTAGAAAACCTTTTAGCCCGAAGCTGACTCTTTAATAAGGCGGTTGACGCATTTCACGATCTGATCCAGCGTCACGGGTTTGGCCAGGAATATGTTTCCGCCGATAATATTGCCGAAGCTCCGTATTTCGTCGGGGGTTACCGTGGCTGTAAGGAAGACTATCGGAATAGATTTTAGCGTGTCGTCGGATTTAATAAGTTGAGCTACTTCCGAGCCCTCAATATCGGGCATGACGATATCAAGAAAGATTAGATCAGGCCCAAATTTTTTCGCGGTTTTGAGCGCTTTGGAGCCCTCGTTTTCTACGGCGACCTCAAAACGCCCTGTTTGCTCCAAATTCAACTTAAGAATGCGCGTAAGACTAATCTCATCATCCACTAGCAGTATCTTAATTTTATTCACGTTAGCCCTCCTGGTTGATTTAATTCTATGGGCAGTGCCACAGTGACGTGTACACCCCCGGACGGTTTATTGGCCAGTTTGATTTGCCCTTTGTGCATTTCCACTATAGAGCGTACAACCGAAAGACCAAGGCCCGTGC
Source organism: Candidatus Omnitrophota bacterium (assembly GCA_023248025.1). Classification (GTDB taxonomy): domain Bacteria; phylum Omnitrophota; class Gorgyraeia; order 2-02-FULL-51-18; family 2-02-FULL-51-18; genus JAHFFI01. The sequence continues at coordinate 2,060 of JAHFFI010000135.1, read as the reverse complement.
CCTTGCCGGTCGGCTTCGTTGTATAAAAAGGGTCGAACACTTTGGACATTTTATTTTCTGGAATACCCGTGCCAGTATCCTCTATCTCAATGAGTGCCGATCCTGGACCGTTGCCGTTGGAAACCAGAGTACGAACGGAAAGTGTACCACCTTCGGGCATCGCATGACACGCATTGGTGAGTAGATTAATCAGAACTTGCACGACTTTATTCTTATCCAGATAAAGCCGCGGCAGGTCGGGGGAGAGTGACTTAACCAGCGTAATATTGGATTGGGATATTTCATGCCGGACCAACATGAGGGATTCTTCTACGACCTGGTTTAGAAGTTCTCCTTTTAGAGTCAGCTGCCTTGGCGCTGAAAAATCCAGCAGTCCTCGGATGACTCCATCGGCCCTTAGGACGGCATTTCTCATGTCGGAAACGAGTTGCGCATAGGGTTCTTTCTTGGTCTCCGGCTGAAAGGAGAGAAAATCAATCCCCTGCAGAATGACGGCCAGCGGGTTTTTTACTTCGTGAGCAATACCGGCCGCGAGGCGTCCCACTGACTCCAGTTTCGCGGCCTGGATTAATTGTTCTCTTTCGAGGCGCAGTTGTCTTGCCAGATTATTGAAAGAATAAACAATGCGGCGCATTTCATCCCGCGTTTCGGGATTAGCCAACGAATCAAAGTCTCCGCTCATCATGCGTTTTTCCGCATTTTCGAAGTCTGCTATCGTGTTCATGACAGAGCGATAAAATCCAAGCCAGAAATACGCGACGGCTAATAGCGCCAGAATATAAAAGCCGCGTGTCAGGTTCTTTTTTACTGCCAGGAGAAAAATACGCTGTTCGAGTCGAGCATCCATTTCGAGGATGGCATCATCCCAGAGTTTAAAGCTTTTGTCGAGCGCATCGCTCGAAAGGGCGTCCATTTCGGCGCGATTGGCTGAAGGGGCTAGCACACGCATGATCTTTTCGTCAAAGGCGCGAAGAAAGCGCATGACGGCGTCATTCTGAGAAATGAGTTCTTTTTCGAGAATCGGTTTACGGACAAATTCCATGCCCTTCTGCATTTCATAAAGATTATTTTCAGTGGTATTGTAAAGCCTGAAAAATTCTGCCCGCCCCTGGTCGCTGATGCCTTTTTTTTCGAGTATGTAAGCGCTGATGATTCTAAGCTGCCCCAGAGTATCCATGTTCTCGGGGGCCCTTAAAAGCAGGGCGTTCATGAGATAATACGTGTCCAGATCCGGTTCGAGAATCAAATGCGACGAATTCCCGGTATGCGTGATGAGACCTTTAAGCGCAAGAATAAGTTGTATATACCGCTTGTCGCGCTCCATAGGCGAAAGGCGGGATGTCTCCTGTTTAAACGAATTCCAATGCCGGTAGAGCGCGCCCGACTTTTCAGTCGTGCCCAGTGCTTTGCCGTTTGCTTTGTCGGTATTTTTTAAGAATACGAAATCTTCGTCGATGCGTTTACGGATGGCATCGACAACTATTTTATGGGACGGGGCCTCGGCTGCCAGGTATTCTTCAAGTCTTGCTTCCGGCAGATGCTGTATGAGAGACCTTAAGGGGCGCAGGTACTGAGTGCCGCGTTTTTCCATCTCTGCAAATCGAATCTTCTCATCCGCTTCGGTGATGAGAAGATACATGGTGACGCCGAGCGGCAAAATAAAAAGTGTGCTGATGACGAGGAATTTGAGCGGGTAGCTCAAGCGGCCCATGATTTTTGTGGAGGACTTCAAAACGTTAACAATCATAGACAGTATTATATATTATTTACATTAAATTACAAAAAATATCGATAACACCGAAGCGAAAAAAAACACCCCAAAACACCCTTGACAACCATACGCACGGATGGTAGTTTATAATCTCTTTTTGAGAAGGGGTATTGTGTCGACTTTTTTTGCGAATAAAAAAAATTATACCAATAAAAAATGGCATGTCATCGATGCAAAAGGCCAGGTTGTGGGCCGGCTTGCCGCGCAGATCTCGCGCATTTTGTCGGGTAAAACCAAAACAGATTATACGCCGCATGTCGAGACGGGTGACGGCGTCATCGTCATCAAT
>JAHFFI010000042.1 GCA_023248025.1 Candidatus Omnitrophota bacterium | reverse complement strand
AGCAAGAGCTTTTGGACAAGCTCGCCGTACTTCTGGGAGGTCGTGCTTCCGAAGAAATTATTTTCGAGGAAATCACAACGGGTGCTCACAATGACCTTGAAGTCGCATCTCAAATTGCGCGTCGCATGGTGTGTGAATTTGGCATGAGCGAAAAAATGGGACATCTCACATTCGGCCGCCGTGACCACCAGGTTTTCCTCGGGCGCGACCTTGGGGAGGAGCGCAATTACAGCGAAGATACCGCAAAAATGATCGATGTTGAGATCAAGCGCATTGTGGACGAGCAGTATTCGCGCGCAAAAATGATTCTCACGGCGAATATCGAAAAATTAAGAATACTCGCGAAAACATTGCTTGAAAAAGAAGTGATGGACGCCGACGAAGTGCGCCGCGTCATCGGACTCACCATACAACCTCCTACCGCTGCTTGACGCGTCGTTCGTTTCGTTTAAAGTTCCCTTCTTTTAGCCTTGAACTCGGACGCGAAACAAAGATCATGGGCGTCCTCAACGTTACCCCCGATTCCTTCAGTGACGGCGGATATTTTTTAAAACCGGCTGCCGCCCTCGATAGAGCGCTTCGCATGCAGGAAGAAGGCGCTCACCTAATCGACGTCGGCGGTGAATCATCCCGCCCGGGTTCCAAACCTGTCACCGAAAAAGAAGAGTTGAGACGTCTGGTCCCGGTTTTAAAGCTCTTGTCCAAACGCATCCAGATCCCCATTTCAGTCGATACTTACAAGACCGGAGTCGCGCACGCGGCCCTGGATTTGGGAGCTTCGCTCATCAACGATATTTATGGACTAAAGAATAACAAGGCTCTGGCCAAACTTATTGCGCGCTACAAAGCAGGGGTCATCCTCATGCACATGCAGGGCATTCCGGAGACCATGCAGAAAAAGCCCCACTATAAAAATGTTGTTTCAGACATTTTAAAAATGCTTCGCGCATCCATTGAGCTCTCGCTTGAAGCAGGCATTCCTCGCGCGGGTATACTCATCGATCCGGGTTTCGGATTTGGAAAGCGTTTTGAGGATAATCTCAAGATGCTCGAACAATTTGAAAAATTTTCCAGTTTGAATTATCCCGTGCTTGCCGGCATCTCGAGAAAATCTTTCATCGGCTCACTTTTGGGAGACCCCGCGGCCAATCGTCTGCACGGATCACTGGCCGCTGCGGCCGCGGTCATAGAACGCGGTGCGCATATTTTGCGCGTGCACGACGTCCTACCGCATCGGCATCTGGCGGCTGTGACGGATGCGCTTCACAAATCGGACCGGAGCAGGTAAACTGTCACCCATGGAGTCCACACTTACAACCCTCATGGCATTTGCGCAGGATTGGCCGTTGTATTGGCGTCCGGCGCTTGAGATCATGATTTTTTGGGTCGCGTATTATTTGCTATTGATCTATATCAAGGACAGTGGCATGGCCCAGGCGTTAAAAGGTGTTTTTTTTCTTGCGGCCGTCTTCTTTGTGTCAGAGCTTTTGCAGCTCACCGGTATTTCATGGGTGTTGTCGCATATATTCCAGATATCGATCTTGGGTTTTCTTATTGTATTCCATCCTGAATTTCGCCGCGGTCTCACTCGAATCGGCCAAAGTCCGCTGTTTAAGATTTTTATTAAAGAAGAAAAACTCATCGATGAGATCGTTGAAGCGGTGAGCATTATGTCGCGACGCAAGATCGGCTGCATCGTCGGGATAGAGCGCGAAATGACGCTCAAGACTTTTACCGACAGCGGGATAGCGCTGGACGGAATTCTTTCGACAGAGCTTCTTCTAACGATCTTCATGCCAACGACACCGTTTCATGATGGCGGTGTGGTCATCGAGGGCGGCCGTGTCGCGGCTGTTGCGTGTTTATTTCCATTATCCCAGACGCAGGCCATGTCCAAGTCTCTTGGGACGCGCCATCGCGCGGGTTTGGGGCTCAGCGAAGAGACGGATGCGTTTGTGATCGTTGTTTCCGAAGAAACGGGCGTTGTGAGTGTTATGAACCGCGGGAAAATGTTGAGGGATCTGGACGGCCCCAAGCTTAAGAGTGAGCTTATGGAGCTTTACCAACCGAAATCAAACGACCGGCGCGCCAGAAAATGGTTCTGGCAGAGGTGGTTTTCATGAAGCTTCTCGGCGGAACGTGGCACCTGAAGATAGCCGCTCTTTTACTCGCCGTTTTAAGTTATTTTTACATTCACAAAGCGATTGAAAGTTTATCCAAGAAGGAAACGGACCCCTCGTACAAACTGATCAAATTAACGGCCAAGAGCCTACCGGTGAAAGTACGCCTGGCGACTTTGCCGCCGGACGGATACCGTATCCTGACAGACGATGTGGGTACCACGCCCAATCGCCTCATCGTCATCGGCCCCGAAGCGCTTTTGGACGAAGCCTCAAGCGCCGAGACGGCCCTCGTAGATGTGAGTGAGAGCACTCGCAATGCGGCTAAAAAAGTACCTCTCGAAAGCGTGGCCGGTATTCATGTAACGGGCGAACCGTATTATGTGGATGTCACGGTTCCTATCGAGAAAATAGAAGAAGAAAAGACCCCGCAGTCCTAAAGTAAAAGACCTGTCCTTATGATGAAACTCGGCGTAAATGTGGACCACGTAGCGACGCTTCGTCAGCAAAGGGGAGGCGCTAAGCCCGACCCGGTGAAAGCGGCACTTATCTGCCAGAAGGCAGGCGCTCATTCTATTGTGATGCATCTGCGTGAAGACAGACGCCATATTCAAGATAATGATCTTTTCCGCGCCAAAGAGGCACTAACCGTTCCGTTAAATATGGAAATGGCGATCGCTCCCTCCGTCGTGGCCGTGGCTCTGCGTTTGAGACCGCATCAGGTGACTCTCGTTCCAGAAAAAAGAGAAGAGCGCACGACCGAAGGCGGCCTTGATCTATTCCAAAAAACCGCGGCCATTAAGCGCGTCATAGAAAATTTCAAAAAAAAAGATATTGTTGTGAGCTTATTTATCGAGCCGGATCTGAAACAGACCGCGAAAGCAAAAATTTTGGGAGCCGATGCGGTGGAATTCCACACCGGCGCGTATGCGGATAAAACCGGAAACGCAGCCCGCACGGAGCTCACACGTTTGGAACATTGCGTGAAGCTTGCGCTCGGCCTCGGGCTTATACCGCATGCCGGACACGGCCTTGATTATGAAAATGTAGCCGATATAAAAAAAATAAAAGGTCTCGAGGACCTCAATATCGGGTACTCCATTATTTCTCGCGCGCTATGGACAGGACTTGACCGCGCTGTAAAAGATATGCTGGGGCTGATTTAAAATGGCCCGGAGGATGCTTGTCAAAACCGAGGTTGTGCGGCTGAGATCGCTTGAGCGCCTGAGAAAAAACCCGAAGCTAATTAAAAAAATATTCACAAAAAAAGAATTAAAATATGCGCTGGGAAAACGATTTCCCGACCAACCCCTTGCCGCTCGCCTGGCCGCTAAAAATGCTTTTTTAGCGGTCTTGGGGAAAAAGAATGTCAGAAGCGTGGCGCCGACCGATATTGAGATCATCAATGACCGGTATGGCAAGCCCCATTTAAATTGGCGTGGAATGGCGAGAGTTGCGGCAAAGAAGCTGGGTGTTTGCGGGAGTGCGGTGAGTCTGACACATGCAGAAAACTACGCCGCGGCCTCGGTTTTTATTCAATTTGCGCGACCGGCATGAAAAATTTTCCTCTTCTGCCTCGTCCCGATAAAACGGATAAAAGAAATTACGGCCACACGCTGATCGTGGCTGGCTCAGACGATATGGCCGGCGCCGCTGTCCTGACTACGCGCGCGGCACTTATTTCCGGCAGCGGTCTTGTGACGCTGGCAGTCCCGAAGTCCATCAGACCCATGCTCCTTAAGCTGCTTCCTGAGGCGCTATTTTTGGAGCCTACGCTTGAGAGCATCGAGGCTTATGTCGCGAGAAGAGGAATTAATATCTTGGCGATAGGCCCCGGTCTTACGACGGTTCCAAAAATAGCCCGGCGCGTGCGCCAATGGGTGAGCAAGATACGCGTTCCTATCATACTGGACGCCGATGGTCTCAATGCTTTTGAAGGCCGCTGGGGACTCTTAAAAAAACATAACGGGCCGCTTATTCTTACACCGCATGCGGGAGAATTTAAACGTCTTTTTGGTTTTAAGATGCCCAGTCAAGAAAAGGAAAGGATCGGGCTTGCAAAAAAAGTATGCAAACCCTATCATGGAGTGCTTGTAATGAAAGGACACCGCACGGTGGTGGCCGATGCTCATTCGCATTATGTGAATCGGACGGGGAACCCCGGTCTCGCCAAAGGCGGTGCGGGGGATGTTCTGACGGGAATCTTGGCCGCATTCATGGCGCAGGGGTTAGAACCGTTTCAGGCAGCCAAATGGGCGGTTTATTGTCATGGGTTGGCGGGCGACGAGGTAGCCGCCCGAAAGAGCCAACTGAGCGTGCTAGCCAGTGACCTAATAGAAGCGCTACCGGGCGTCTACAAAAGTTTAAGCCGTTTGCGAAGGGAGTGAGGCCACGCGCCAAACGGAGCGGTGTTTGCTAAAGCTTTAAGTTTTTGAATTTAATGATCACTCAGCCACCGACAGGGCCTGGCTCGGGCGCGCCCTATTTGTCCTCGCCCTTACGGGCTCCGGGCAAATAGGGACCGCACCACTCGCCACCCGTCGGGTTGTCTGGGTCTTAAAATGAGCGCTTGATTAAACAAGCATTATCCGGCGGGTGGCGAAGGGGAAGGTCTATTTGCCCGGAGCCGCTAATAGACGGCGAGGACAAATAGGCCTTCTCCTTCGACAGGCCCTGCCGGTTAGGTTTGTTTAATGTAGCCGAAGGACCGCTTCCGGGGTCCGGGACTCTAACAAAGAGTGCGCCCGATTCCAGGCGCCAAACGGATCATAAGTTCGCTGAGGTTTAAGTTCTTGAAATAGAAATTTCGCTGGAGTAGCTCAGCTGGTAGAGCAGCTGATTTGTAATCAGCAGGTCGTCGGTTCGATCCCGACCTCCAGCTTAAGATCGCAGTTTTAGGGCAGGTACCTAAGTGGCCAACAGGGGGAGACTGTAAATCTCCTGGCTTTGCCTTCCCAGGTTCGAATCCTGGCCTGCCCATTATTTTGTAAATAAGGCCCATCTTCGGCTTTGCTCTTCCGGAAGCTAGGATGGCGCCGAATCCTCACCACCGTTTACCGTCTTTATCGTCCGGCCTGTTGTTGAGAAGCGCTTTAAGAGCCTTGAATATCACCTGTAGCTGTTGGTCATATTTGTTTTCGAGCTGCTCGATTTTGAGCTCCAGGTCTTTATGTGAGAACATGAATTCGCGTATTTTTACAAATGTACGGATTATGTGAATATTGACCTGAATAGCCACCCCGCTATTCAGAACACTCGACAGCATGGCGACGCCTTGCTCCGTAAAAGCGTAGGGCAGATATTTGATATTTTGCCCTCGATTCAAGGTCACAATTTGTGACCTTGAATCGATAACTTCTTTATTTATAAGCTGATACATAAAATCACCAGGGAAACGATTCCGGTTTCTTTTGACGGCTTGTATCAGAGCCTTGGTCGGCACTTGATACAGCTCCGCTAAGTCTTTATCCATCATTACCTTTTTACCGCGGATAAATAGTATCTTCTTTTCTACAGCTTCGTGAGACAGGTAAACCTGCGATTTCCGAGCCATAATCAGATCCTCCTACCATACAAGACGTCCTGGGCCCCTATTTTCGTTCAAAAATGTTTAAGAGAAAGCTATAATGTCCATCAGATGACAACCCACGAAATCGATGTTTGCATGGTAGGCGGAGGCCCGGCCAGCACGTCATAAGTATGCAACTGGACTTTGGGGGCAAATTAAGCGGGAATTCAAAAAAAGCGGTATAATATTTCGACAGCACAAAGCCATCAAAGGAGAATGTCATGAGTCTACAGCTCGGATCGATCGCGCCCAATTTCAAACAGCACTCCAGCGTCGGAGATATTGATTTTTATCAGTACATCGAAGGCAGTTGGGCCGTACTTTTTTCACATCCCAAAGACTACACGCCTGTTTGCACGACGGAACTGGGACGCGTGTCGAAATTAAAGACCGAGTTTGATAAGCGCGGCGTGAAGGTCATCGCTTTGTCGGTGGATGGCGTGGAATCCCACAAAGGATGGATACTGGACATCAATGAGACGCAGAATTGCACAGTGAATTATCCGATCCTGGCCGATGAGGATAAAAAAGTGTCAGAGCTATACGGAATGATACACCCCCAGTCGCTGGATAGTCTGACCGTCCGCACGGTGTTTATTATTGACCCCAATAAAAAGATACGGCTCATGCTTACGTATCCGGCCTCGACCGGAAGAAATTTTGACGAGATCTTGAGGGTGATTGATTCGCTGCAATTGACGGATAAGTATAAAGTGGCTACACCCGTGGATTGGAAACACGGTGGGGATGTAGTGATCGTTCCGGCTTTGCAGGATCCCACAGAAATAAAACAACGTTTCCCCAAAGGTCATAAGGCCATCAAGCCTTACCTTCGCATGACGGCCCAGCCCAATCTGTAAATCCCTATAACGAGTTTTATGAAATTCGAACTGGTCTTCGCCGACAAAAAGGGAAAGGTTTATAATTTTCCGGGACTGGAGCCCGCGGGGATGAAGGCCGGATTATTTTTTGAGCTGGGCGACGCGCCCCTGGTGCAATTGCCCGATTCTACGGAGCTTTTTATGCTGCCGGATCGCTCGCCGGTGGGTTTTGACCCGGATACCGGGAAGCAGGTTGTGCTGGAATGCGACCCTTACTCCGAAAAAGCGGAACCGTGCTTTGCGGTGGCGGCATTTGTGGCGCCGGGGTACACGTTGACCCATCATGCAGCCTATGTTGAGCGATCGGGCGAGTCAAAAGCACTTCCGCTTTTTGCTTACGGCGCGTGTTTTTTTGCGGAGGGGCATTTTTATGTCACGGCGTTGAGGGTCGACCGCGATGTTCGCCATGACGAAAAATATCTTTCGCCTGACGGAGTCCTTCGAGGCGTCGAGCAGGTAAAAAAACTTTTCCCCAAAAACCGCCTGGCCGCGCATCTAGAGACCTGCGCTACGATCAACGGTTGTGCTAATGCAAAAAACTTCTTTTTAGGACGTATCGAGGCGCCCGTGCCGACATCTCCCGTCTGCAATGCGCAGTGCCAGGGATGTATTTCGCTGCAGCCGGAGAATCGGGATTTCCCCTCCACTCAAAAACGCATCGCGTTTAAACCCGATCCTGAAGAGATCGCGGAGTTGGCGCTCTATCACTTTAAAAATGAACCCGATCCGGTCGTAAGCTTCGGTCAGGGGTGCGAAGGGGAACCGACCCTGGCCGTCGATGTGATCGAGAAGGCCATCCGTCTTATTCGCAAACAAAGTTCCAAAGGTTTTATCAACGTCAATAGCAATGCCAGTGACGCGTCGGCACTCGAGCGCCTCTTCGACGCGGGTCTTACGCATGTGCGCGTGAGTCTCAACAGCGTTCGCGATCCGTATTACTCGCTTTACTATCAGCCCAAAGGGTATACGTTTGCGGATGTCACGGAATCTGTCCGGACAGCCAAGCGTCATAAGGGTTTTGTGTCATTGAATTATCTTTCGATGCCCGGTTTCACAGACAGCCGCGAAGAATCCGATGCGCTTATCTGTTTTGTGGGTGACAATGGCGTCGATATGATTCAGTGGCGCAATCTTAATTATGATCCCGTCCGTTATTTTCGGGAATTGGGGTTGGAAGGCGCCACTCCTGAATTGCTTGGTATGGAGGCGGCGATCGACCGTGTTCGCAAAGCCTTTCCATCTGTAAGGTCAGGGTATTTTAACCCGCGTCCTAACGTTCAACAGCATGCTTCTGGCATTTCATAAGCCGTACGGCGTTCTCTCGCAGTTCACTAAAGAAATGCCGGATCATCGGACGCTTGCCGAATTTGGATTCCCAAAAAATGTCTACCCGATAGGCCGCATCGACTGGGACAGCGAAGGGCTGCTCTTTTTAAGCGATGAAAAAGAACTGAATGACAAGCTTCTCAACCCGCATCATGGACATGAACGTACGTATCACGTACAAGTCGAGGGGATTGCTACTGAAGAGGCGATAGCAAAACTGCGAAAAGGCGTTTTGATACAGGACTATAAAACGCTGCCGTGCCAGGCCAGACTTTTGTCCGAGCCGGGGTACGCACCGCGCAATCCTCCTATACGCTTTCGTTTGTCGGTGCCCACCAGCTGGATCGAACTTAAACTTATCGAGGGAAAAAATAGGCAGGTGAGACGCATGACGGCCGCAGTGGGTTTCCCGACGCTGCGCTTGATACGGGTTGCCTTAGGCACGGTGACACTGGAGGGCTTGGCTCCTGGCCAGTGGCGCAAGATCAATCCGGTGTGGTAGAATTCATTCTTCATCGACAGAGTCCGATCATTATTTGCGGGTGTAGTTTCCGCCTCCGCCAAAATTCTAGGCGGAGGACGGATCCGTCCCGCTAAAGCGGGCGGACAATGGTAAAGGCCGGACATTTTTTGCGGGTGTAGTTTCCGCCTCCGCCAAAATTCTAGGCGGAGGACGGATCCGTCCCGCTAAAGCGGGCGGACAATGGTAAAGGCCGGACATTTTTTGCGGGTGTAGTTCAATGGTAGAATTCGAGTTTTCCAAACTCGCTATGCGGGTTCGATTCCCGCCACCCGCTCCAATTTTGGCCGGAGGAGGCCTATCTACTTCGTTGCGTTGCTCGTTCGCTTGTGCGACGCTATTTTCATAGCGTCTCCGCGCTCACTCACACGCGCCTCGTAACTGGACCGCCTGCGGCCAAAAATTGAGTGCTAATTGAGCGTTGGTGGGAATAAGCAATAGACAAAGCGTCTTTTGTAAATCATAATGTCCTGATGAACAACTTTAAAAATTCACTCGCATGGCTCTTCCACAAAGCCGGTTTGTCGGCGAATTTCATCACTAGCCTTGGGCTATTTTTTTCATTGGTATCCGCGCTTTTGATCCTGCAAGGCCGATTTTTTTGGGCGGGTGCGGCGCTTTTATTTTCAGGATTTCTGGATCTGATGGACGGCGCCGTCGCGCGGCTTGATAAAGACAAAATGACGGCTTTCGGAGGAATATTTGATTCCTCATTGGACCGTTATGGAGACGGGTTTGTTTGGATCGCGCTTATTATTTTATACGCTGCCAATCATATTTATTGGTATGCGGGGCTTGCAGCCAGCGCCCTTCTTGGCTCATTTCTTATCAGTTATGTTCGCGCGCGCGCGGAATGCGTGCATCCGAAATGCCGTGTGGGATTTTGGGAAAGAGGAGAGCGGCTTGTTTATTTATCGCTTGGGCTCTTATTGGGCAACATCGCTTGGGTCGTTCTGGTGCTGGGCCTGGGTACACAGCTCACGGTTTTTAGCCGCATGTACTATGCGGCGAACTATCGAGCCCTCTCGGCCAAAACGCCGCAAGCGCTGGCGAAGCCGGGGGCCATTATCCTTCTAGGGACAGGGCGCTCTCATACGTTATACTGGGTTAAAGTGGCGATATTATTTCTTTTAGTGGTTCTGGTGCGTATTCACTAAACAAATAATGTTGACATTGTTTTAAAAATCATTATACTTACTCTACTTACTGTAATACGGCGGAGCTTTGCATTTTGGCTCAAATTTTTTGGAATTAATTCGTGCCCGCCACTGAGATAGTTGCTGGAGTAGCTCAGCTGGTAGAGCATGTGCATGGTAAGCACAAGGTCACCGGTTCGATCCCGGTCTCCAGCTTTGGTGAGGCCGGTTTACAGCTTATGTGTTCATACATAATATAAGGTAAGTAAAGGAGACCCATGTCCAAGGAAAAATTCGAACGCAATAAACCCCATGTGAATATCGGCACCATCGGTCACGTCGATCACGGCAAGACGACGCTTACAGCCGCCATCACAACGGTGCTGGCTACCAAAGGTTGGGCTTCCGCTCGTGCGTTTGACACCATTGACAATGCTCCCGAAGAAAGAGAACGTGGTATCACCATTGCCGTCTCTCACGTAGAATACCAGTCCGAGAAGCGTCACTACGCCCACGTCGACTGCCCGGGTCATGCGGATTACATCAAGAACATGATAACCGGTGCCGCCCAGATGGACGGCGCCATCCTCGTGGTATCCGCCGTCGACGGCCCCATGCCTCAAACCAGAGAACATATCCTTCTAGCCCGTCAGGTCGGTGTTCCCGCGATCGTCGTATTCTTAAATAAATGCGACGCCGTCGACGACAAAGAACTCCTAGACTTAGTCGAAATGGAAGTAAGAGACCTTCTCACCAAGTATCAATTCCCCGGAGCCAAGATCCCGGTGGTCCGAGGATCAGCCCTGGAAGCTTTAAATAACCCCAAAGACCCAGCCAAAGCCAAGTGTATTTTTGATCTCATGCAAGCGGTTGATGACTATATCCCCACCCCCAAGCGTGAAGTCGAAAAACCCTTCCTGATGCCCGTCGAAGACGTATTTTCCATCACAGGCCGTGGC
>JAHFFI010000134.1 GCA_023248025.1 Candidatus Omnitrophota bacterium | reverse complement strand
CCCCTGAGATGCTTGACCTACAATCCGGCCCCGAAGAACTTACCAAGCTATCTCCCGAAAGAGCCGAAGAAGTCCAGCTCTTCCAGAATGTGGCCCGGAAGGTGGTTGATGGGAGGAAGGAGAACACCCCCACCTCCTCCCACGCCCCCGCCATGACGCGCTTCACAGACTTTATCGGACAACGCTTTGGTGTTTTTAAAACCAAACACGGGATAAGCGCAGAACTTGGACAACCCAACTATGCCATTGCCAATCTAGTGATCAATAAAGAAAACCTCGACGCCCATCTTAAGGCCGGACACCAGGACCAGGGAATCCCGGATATTCACCCAAGCAAACCAGATTCCAAGGGCACAGACATCTCAGGGGAACTCAATATTGAGGAAGCCGCCAATTACAAGGATAAAGAAGCCCGCATCCTACAAACTAAGCTTGAAATCTTGGCCGGCGAATTCATCAAGATGTTTTTCTGGGGCGGCTTCGCCACTCGCGCCAAGAAAATCGCCGGAAAAGAAGGCAAATCTGTATTTACCCTCGAAGGTTTTCTGGCCCTGGATTTTTCAGACCCCTCCAAATTCAACAATGGCGACTTAGGGGGTGACGATCAACGCGCCAAGTTCTTAAAACTTCAGGCGGATATTCGTGCTCACAAAGACCAGTACACCAATAACATTTTAATCCAGGAGCTTTTAAAGCTCACCCTTGGCGCTCATCACGTGATGAATTATAGAGCGGCGCTTCAGAAGCTATACATCGAGAACGGCTATACCGAAGAGCAGGCTGATCTTATGATCCGTCAAAAGCAAAAGCTCGTCATCAGTGTCAACTCACAAAATAGCGCCAAAGTCGTCAAAGAATTCATCGACAACAACTTTTTTGGTTTTGGACGTGAAAATGTGGTGTTTTTACAGGCCAACACATTCCCGGTGTTTATTAAAGACGAGAAGGGTAATCCCGTACAATTGACGGCCGAACAAGTGGAGGCCTTAAACCTTGGTGAAGAGTATGACCTTTCGGAGCATCAGCATGTTTATGGCCATGAACAGATAGCCGTGGACTTAAAGACCAGAGGCAATACCGCTTTTGTCATTCAAGCGGATAATAATAAAAAGTATCTCGACGACCAGAATACTCTTGAGTACATGATGAAGCGCGGTGGAAAATACGCCATGACAGCAAACATTGATGACGTGCCACAGCTGGGCCGGGGAGCGCTGGACATTCCCAGGATGTCATTCTTTAGAGAGTACAATGACAAAGGGTACGCGACCGCTTTCGAAGTGGTATTAAATAAGAAGAAACAAGCAGGCGGTACCGCCGTTCAGAACCCATACTACGCCGATGAAAGCGGGCACCCCCTGGCTCATTTTTCCATGGAATTATCCGCTTTCAAATCGCTCCCCGAAGCCGGTGAATTCACTGCTGACGGAGAGACCATGAACGGCCGTATCAACCGCATGTATGTCTTGTTTGACTTAAAAGCCCACAACAACGCCCTGGTGGATAAAGACGCGGAAGCAATCAATGCCCAAATGGACACCTTTGAAGCCAAAGTCACTGATACCAGTAAACCCCGTTCGCCAGACACCGCCAGAGAATTAAACGCTGAAATAGAACAAGTCCTCACACCCCTTATCCTGCACATGGATTCTGTCCATGGCGGCCAAAGCAGGGTCTTTGAAGAGTATGAAGAATCAAGCGATGGAACTCGTGTCAGAAAAACAGCCAAAAAACTCCTCCGTGAGAAATTGAACGAATTCCAGAAAGCTAACCTGACCTCTACCGATATCCCGAAAGAGGCCCTTGAGAATCTCTTGAAGCTTGTAAGAGAGCAGACGCATATTATTGACTCGCGCTCTTCTAAGCTGCACCTCACGCAGAGAAAATTCGAGAAGTATGGGGATAGACCCTATTATTATGTGGAAGGCTACTTCACGGATGCGATGACACGTCCTGTGGACTCTGTCTCTTTTTATCAAAAAGTCGGTGACAAAGACACCGAGATTGTTGCTTGGAAACAAACAAAAGAACTTATTGAGGCGGCTCCCGGTGTCAAGGGCCCGGCCCCTGAGATGCTTGACCTACAATCCGGCCCCGAAGAACTTACCAAGCTATCTCCCGAAAGAGCCGAAGAAGTCCAGCTCTTCCAGAATGTGGCCCGGAAGGTGGTTGATGGGAGGAAGGAATTGCCCGTAGCGATTCCCATGAAATCTTCAGCCGCCCGCCTCTCAGCGACCGTGCGCCAGTTACCGTCCGAAGGTCTGACCGATCAATTGCTTACGGAAATATGGGATCAGAATCTCAGGGATGGGTTTGTGAAGCCAACAACGAACACCATGGAAATTTTTGGACCTTACCAATTAATTAACTTACCGGAGGCTATTGCAAAAGCGAAAGACATGGATAAGGCTGCCGCTCTATCTGCTTCGTCTGCTGTGGTTGCCACCGCGCCTAAATGCAGACTTTGTATTGAAAATACTCCGCCGACCGAAACGATGTTTGAATATGAAGGGGATTGGTTGGGAGCGCCTAATCCTGTGCCTCTGATGCCAGGAGATAGTCACCGTCATTTTGTGTTTTTGAGAAAAGAGCACACACCTCAGCATCCGATACAGCTGACTGATATTAAGACGATGATCAAAGTGGTCGCGGACACCGAGGGAAGTTACCAGGCGATCATGAATAGCGCCAATGCGGGGAGTAGCATCCCTCTCCATAAGCACTTTCAGGTAACGAATTATCCTTTTCCGATCCAAGATGAAAAACTATTCACCTTGGAGAGGTTAGCCGGTGAGGGAGACGTTGCCTCATTCAAGACGGTTTCTACTGAGGCGTTTCCTTTGGAAGTGCAAGTTTATGAATCGGGAGACATGGACGCTTTGGCGGAAAGGGTTTACCGGGATATATCTCTGTTGGAAAACGAAACATCAGGTTATCGCGGGTTCTCAAATCTTTTGGTTGCAAAAACTTCTGCCGGAAAATACAGGGTTTATCTAGCGGTTCACAAGAAAGATAAAAGCCAGAGCTTAAATATAGCGGGAGCATTTTATTCTTTCGGTATCCCCATCCATATTGTTGGCCGGCCGGTTTTTGCGGCTTTGAACCCTGAGGGTCTTACTGCCGATAAGATAGGGGCGTTTCTCGGGACGATGATGGTTCCCTCTGCGCCCAATCTGCTTTTTGAATTGAAAAATCCGCC
>JAHFFI010000133.1 GCA_023248025.1 Candidatus Omnitrophota bacterium | reverse complement strand
GTTTGCGGTATTCTGACTGAAATGAGCGCTGAAACGGACCGTGTTAAGTTTATTGTCTTGGGCATCGGCATCAATGTCAATGCGTCCGCCAGTGAACTTCCGCCGAATTCCGTTTCTCTAAAGGAATTGGGCCGGCATGCCATTGCGCGGCACGAATTCGCCAAAAAAATTTTGCAGGAGCTCGACGATGCCTACGCATTAGTAAAAAAAGGCGATTTTGACAAGATCGCCAAAGAATGGGAAGATTTCTCTGTCACATCCGGCCAGCGAGTGGCCGTGAACATGCGGGGCCGTAGGGTAGAGGGACAGGCGGTTGGTATCGATCCGGACGGATGTCTTTGGATACGAACGGACGACGGCCTGCAGGAGCGTGTGTTATCCGGAGACGTAGAACGGGCATGAAAAAAATACTGCTTATCGATATTGGCAATACGAGCACACTTTTTGCTTATGCGGAAGTAAAAACGCGGAAGCTGTCAAAATTATCCAGAAGGATTACGGGTAAAGCCCATTTTACAATACCCAAAGAAAAAACGGATACGGCCGTTATCGCAAGCGTCGTTCCCGCCGCCAACGGGCCATTAAAAAAGGCGCTCGCCAAAAAAGGCATTCGCTCGTATTTTTTAGGAAAAGATATTCCGGTTCCGATAAAGAATCTGTATAGGAATCCCCGCCAGGTTGGCGTCGACCGGCTCGTCAATGCGTTGGCGGGGTTTGAAAAATATAAACGGGAGCTCATTATTATTGATTTTGGCACAGCCACTACTTTTGACGTGGTGTCGGGACATGGGGAATACCTGGGTGGGGTCATAGCGCCTGGGATTAAATTAAGTCTGGACGCGCTGTTTCAGAAGACGGCCCTTTTACCCAGAATCAAGCTTGAGCATCCAAGCCATGTGATAGGGCGCCAAACCGTTGACAGTATCCGGTCAGGATGTTCTTTCGGAATGGGCGGGTTGTGCGACCGCGTTGTCGATGAGATCTCCCACATGCTGAAAAGCAAACCCATGGTTATCGCGACGGGCGGCTATGCGTCATTCATGAAGCGATATTGCCGCTCTATTCGTAAAATCGAGCCCAACCTCACCCTTTTAGGCATTCTTTCCAGCTATCAAAAAAAGATATTGACATAATTTAGCCTCAGAGTAGAATAGCCTTCTGCTAGCACTCACTATAAATGAGTGCTAAGCGCAGGTAAAAACCATTTTTATAGAGGAGAAAGCACAAATGGAGAAACAGAAAGTTCAGCCCCTGGCTGACAGAGTACTCGTAGAGCCGCTCGAGGCCGAAGAAAAGACCGCCGGTGGCATAGTCATTCCTGACTCAGCCAAGGAAAAGCAGCAAAAAGGCAAGGTTGTCGCCGTAGGCAAAGGCCGCATCACTGAAGATGGCAAGGTCACCCCATTGGAAGTGAAAGTGAACGACCAGGTTCTTTTTGGCCGTTATTCCGGCACCGAGGTTAAGGTCGGCGCGGGCGACTATTTGATTATTAAAGAAGACGATATTTTAGCGATCATCCGCTAAATTTAAATTTAAAAAGGGAGATTTAAAACAATGGCAAAGCAATTACAGTTCAGCGACGAAGCGCGTCGCTCCGTCCTTCGCGGCGTAGAACAGCTCGCGAGAGCGGTGAAAGTGACGCTCGGTCCCAAGGGCCGCAACGTCTGCATCGACAAGAAATTCGGGTCACCCACAATCACCAAAGACGGTGTGACGGTGGCCAAAGAGATTGAATTGAAAGATCCTTATGAAAACATGGGCGCCGAAATGGTTAAAGAAGTCGCCTCCAAAACCAGCGATGCAGCCGGCGATGGTACGACGACTGCCACGGTCCTTGCGGAAGCCATCTTCCGCGAAGGTCTAAAGAACGTCACAGCGGGTGCGAACCCGATGGCGCTTAAACGCGGCATTGAAAAAGCCGTGGAAGCCGTGACGGAAGAGTTGAAGAAGCTCTCCAAACCCGTTAAGGGCAAAAAAGAAATAGCTCAGGTAGCCACCATTGCCGCCAATAGCGATCATGAGATCGGTGATCTCATCGCGGAAGCCATGGAAAAAGTTGGTAAAGACGGCGTTATCACGGTGGAAGAAGCCAAATCCACCAAGACCACACTCGACGTTGTCGAAGGCATGCAGTTCGACCAGGGGTATCTTTCTCCTTATTTTGTGACGGACGCCGATCGTATGGAAGTCGAGCTCGAAGATCCTTATATTCTCATTTATGAGAAAAAGGTCTCCTCGATGAAGGACCTCCTTCCGATCCTCGAAAAAGTTGCCAAAGCAGGACGCCCGCTACTCATTATCTCAGAGGAAACGGAAGGCGAAGCGCTGGCCACTCTCGTCGTGAATAAACTTCGCGGCACGCTTCAGATCTGCGCGGTCAAGGCTCCGGGTTACGGAGACCGCCGCAAGGAAATGCTGGGTGACATCGCCGTGCTCACCGGCGGCAAAGCTATCACCGAAGACCTCGGTATCAAGCTTGAGAATGTCCAGTTGGCCGATCTTGGCCGCGCCAAGCGCGTGACCATTGACAAAGAAAACACCACGCTCATCGAAGGGTCAGGTAAATCCGCCGAAATCAATGGCCGTATTTCCACGATTAAAAAACAGATCGAGGATTCGGACAGTGATTACGACAAAGAGAAATTGCAGGAACGCCTGGCGAAGCTCGCGGGTGGCGTAGCCGTTATCAATGTAGGGGCAGCCACTGAATCAGAAATGAAAGAAAAGAAAGCCCGTGTCGAAGACGCGCTTCATGCGACCCGCGCTGCCGTGGAAGAAGGAATCGTTCCCGGCGGCGGCGTGGCTCTCATTCGCTGCATTAAAGCGCTTGATGCCATAAAGGCCAAAGGGGATGAGGCGGTCGGTGTTTCTATTATTCGCCGCGCGATCTCAGAGCCCTTGAAACAGATCGCCGAAAACGCCGGCCAGAATGGCGCGGTTGTTTTTGAGAGAGTGATCGAATCGACGGGCAATAAAGGATACAACGCTCAGACGGATACTTATGAAGACCTGATCGATTCAGGCGTCATTGATCCGGCCAAAGTGACACGCACCGCACTTCAGAATGCGGCCTCCATCGCGGCACTTCTTCTCACGACAGAGACGTTAATTACGGACCTGCCGGAAGAGAATAAGGGCGGCGCGGCGATGCCTGCCGGCATGCCTGGCATGGGCGGAATGGGTGGATATTAATAATACCCGGA
>JAHFFI010000132.1 GCA_023248025.1 Candidatus Omnitrophota bacterium | reverse complement strand
CCGTTTGTGAACTCTGTGAGAATGCCGATGCGGGCTTTCCGCTAAAAAATGTTTGTGGGGCGTGCAGGGTCAAGATCGAATTTATTCCTGAGCCTCATTGTAGCGGCTGCGGAAGAACACTAGGGCAAGCGGGCTTACGATGCGTTCATTGCTCGGGAGATTATTTTAACTACGACCGCCTTTATGCCGCATGCGCTTATAGCGGCGTTATGAAAGAGCTTCTGCATAGATACAAATTCAACGGTCGTAAAGCGTTGAAGGATTTTTTTTCACACCTTCTCTTCGAAGCTACCCAGCGATGCCTGCCCATGGAAAATTTTGAAGCCGTCATTGCGGTACCGGCGGATCCTGCCCACCTAAAAGAAAGAGGTTTCAATCAGGCTTTGCTGATCGCCCGGCCGCTGGCAAAAAAATTGGGCCTGCCGCATCTCTCGGACTGTCTTAAGCGACATCCGTCACGCTCCTCACAATGGCGGCTTGGGAAAAATGAACGCAAAACCAACGTTGAAAACCAATTCTATGTGCTGGATATCGCGGCCATCCGCGATAAAAAAATTGTTTTGATCGATGATATCGTGACCACGGGCCACACCGTGTCCGAATGCGCACGCGTATTAAAAATCGCGGGCGCAAGACACGTCACGGTCTTGGCGCTGGCGCGGGGAATTTGACCATGCGCCTCTTGAGAAACCACCTGCTTATCGAATTTTTCATCCCGTTCTTCTCTACGCTCGGCATCATACTGATTTCATTCTTACTCGGCCGCGGCATTGTGCAGATGGCAGACCTTGTGCTGAATAAAGATGTGGACATAGTCCTGATATTGAAAATGCTTTTCTTTTCTTTGCCCTTCATTCTCACATTTGCCATCCCGATGGCTGTGCTGGTCTCGACACTGCTATCGTTCGGTCGACTTTCCTACGACAACGAGATCATGGCCATGCGCGCAAGCGGCATCAGCATGCTGAGGACTGTGGCTCCGCTTTTGATCTCGATCATCGTTCTTTGCGCGGCGACTTATGTCATGTCAGACCGCGTTGCGTCTGCCACCCATTATATCTACAGAAAGCTGGTCACCCAGATCGGCATTGAAAATCCGACTGCGGCGCTCGAAGAAGGTACGTTTATTAAAAAATTCAAAAATTTTATAATATTTATTTATGAGATCGACAAGACTAAGCTCAAGGGCGTTCGTATTTACCAGCCTCAGGAAGGCAAGCCGACGCGCACCATCATCGCGCAGAAAGGTGAAATCATTTCCATTCCCGAGGAAGGAATCATCAAGCTCAGGCTTATGCACGGCACGAGCGACGAACCGGACCCTAAGGACCCGTCCAAACTCTACAAATTGAATTTTCGTACCTACGATTTGCCGCTCAGCATTTCGGAATTTAGAACTCAGAATGTGCCGGAGAAAAAACCCAAAGACATGACAGTAACGGAGCTTCGAAGCGAGATCCGGAGGCTCGGAGATGCCGGCATTGCAGCCACTTACCCCTTATCGGCCGAGATCCATAATAAGATCGCTCTCTCTTTTTCAAGTCTGGCTTTTTTTCTTATCGCGGTTCCGCTTGCCATCACGACACGGCGCAGCGAAAAATCCTTCGGTTTCGGAATAAGCCTCGCATTGATGGCTATCTACTGGACCCTTCTGATCGGAGGCAAAGCCATGGCTGCTAAAGGGGTCGCTCATCCTTTCGTGGCGCTCGAGTGTGCTAACTTTATCATCGGCAGCATCGGTATTGTTCTTTTTGGGAAACTGATCAAGAGGTAAAATAATGCGCCTTATCGATCGATATCTTACTAAATCATTTTTATGGGCCTTAGCCTACTGCGTACTTTTTTTCTACATACTTTTCGTCACGGTGGACACCTTCAATAATCTTGACGAATTCATACAGCATAAAGCGCCTCTGTCACTCCTGGCCATTTATTATCTGTATCTTCTGCCCGTGATGCTTGTACAGATAGCGCCCGCATCTGCACTTGTGGCGCTTCTTTTTATCCTGGGAAACTTAAATAAACACAACGAGATCACTGCACTTCGCGCCAGCGGAGTCAGTAATTTTCACATCCTTTTCCCGTATGTTTTTGTGGGGCTTCTCATGAGCGTCGGCATGTTACTTTTAAATGAAATTGTTGTTCCGAAAGCGTCCGTCACATCGGCAGCAATCATGGAGGGTCTTATCAAGAAAGGAAAATCCAATCTCGAAGAACAAGCCATTAAAAATGTAACCCTTTACGCCAACGACCACCGCATGATCTTTGCGAGAGAATTTGAAGTGCTGGCGAACACGCTGCATGACATCGTGATCCTGGAGGACGACCCAAAAAAAATTATTCAATCCAAGATAACGGCTAAAAAGATGCACTATAATGGCTCTGAATGGACGATGTACGGCGTCATGCGCTATGACCTGAACCGCATGGGCGGCATCGTCGGAGAACCTGTTTTTCTAGAAACTCAGAACCTTCCGATCATAGAAAAACCGGATGATTTTATCCAAGGACCGGCACAGGTGGAATTTATGAGTGCTCGTGAACTCAGGCAGTATATTTCGCGGATGAAAGGCACATCCAATCGGTTACTGGGAAAGCTCTGGGTGGAGTATTTTCACAAAATTTCTTTTCCGTTTGTAGCGCTCGTAGTTGTGCTGATTGCAGCGCCGATCGCCACGCGGCCCGAACGAGGCGGGGCGATTGTCGGTGTGGGTACCGCACTTCTCATCGTGATCTTGTATTACGGAATGGATTCGATTTGTTTGGCATTGGGAAAAGGCGGTCTGCTTCCGCCGTTCTTTGCGGCCTGGTTCAGCAATTTCTTCTTCTCCTCAATCGGCATTTACCTTATTCATAATTCATCTTAAAAACCACCGGATAGTCTCCCCAGCTCTCGAGCGTACCCCCTTAAGCCAGGCCCCGGACCCCGGAAGTGGTCCTTTGGGTCGACGCTCGGATTTCCCCTCCGAGGAAATCTTTCGCTCGGTTGAGATTGGCTCGTGTGTAAGAGTAGGTTTCCATGGCTCGCTATCTTCCGCCGGAGGCGGATCCGCCTCCGGCGGACAAACGCGCCCCAAAGGACCACTTCCGGGGTCCTAGACCATTCGCTAATGTGAGTTCTATCTTTAAGCATTATCCGCCGGTTAAATCAGCCGGCTCCCGGAGGAGGTCTCCTGGGGGCCTTCTGCAGCCCTCGCGCCATGGAGACCTACTCTTTTACACACGC
>JAHFFI010000131.1 GCA_023248025.1 Candidatus Omnitrophota bacterium | reverse complement strand
AAATGAGATTTTGATATTTCTGCCGAGGGATTTCGCTAATTTGAACAAAGTGTCCAACGTAAGATTTGTCTCCTGTCCCGATTCAATTTGCGAGATAAATTGCTGGGAAACATGCATCTTCTTCGCCAGATCAGCCTGTCTTAGATGGGAATCTTGCCTCATTTCGGCGATTCTCTGTGCAACAGCCGCCTTGGCCTTTTCTATTTCATAATTTTTATTAAACTCGGGATCTTTGAGTTTTTCTTGCAAATAATGATCAAACTTTTCTAATTTGATTTTTTTATTCATTTTTAACTCCATTCAGACAACGATTTTAATGAAGCAACTTCCGCTTTACGTCTTAAACACAGCGCCAAATCCTCTTTGGGGATTTTATTCGTCTTTTTCCTGATGGCATGTACCAAAACCACGTTGTCTTTCAAGAAAAAGAAATAAAAAACCCGATTATCTTTTGGTCTCAGCTCATAAATCCCATCTCCCAAATAATCAGCCAAGGGCCTGCGCAGATTATGGCCCTGAATCTTTAATTCAGAGACATACGCCGCTATCTTCGCCTGCTCCTTGTCAGGCAAAGTCTCAATAAACTGTCTGACAGGGCTGCTACCTTTCTCATCCACAAAGAAATAGACGTTCTTCAAAATACCCCTATTGCATTATTAAGTATACAAGCTAAAACTTGTTTAGTCAATAGCCCCTTCGAGCCCACCTGTCAGGGCAATTTGCAACCCCTCCGCCGGCTCCTGAAAGACCATCACCGCATCTGCTGGCAGTCCTACCACACTCCCCTCTTCTGGGAGTCCAGTGTTTTGGTGACAACGGCCAACCGAAGGTTTGGAGAAAGAGTTTTTTCATTATCGAACTCTCAATTTTTCAAAAACATCCAGTGCGGCGTCGGTGTTTTCCGGGTTCATGTGAAAACCGCCGTGACCGCCCTCCGGATCTTCTATGGCTAGTTCGATGGTGCCGCCATATTTCTTTATCCATTCTCCGGTTCTACGCATTCCTCGGACGCCGTCGCGATCGGGGTTCACATCTTTTTGGCCTGCGTAAGTGACCCAATGGGAGTCCAGAAACGGCTGGTCTCCGAAACGCCCCGCCTCGATCTCGTGAATGGGCGGATAGCCGGAATTGGCTTGTCCCGAATTGGCTACGAATAATGAAAAATAATTTTTGTGGAGATTGATGTCAAGTGCCGCCACCGCGTAGATATTGGCCGAACCGCGGCTGAATCCATGCAGCATCGCCGTTCCCGGGGCCACCTTGAGCTGACTGAACACGTCATCTATGGCGCGATAAATTTCATTCGGAAGCAAATAATCACTGATAGCCTCTCCCCCTCCCAACCACCATTGAATCGCCAACAACCCATAACCTCGCTCGTTGACGAAATGATGCCAGACATAAAAATCCGTAAATGCGCAACCGTCATGCCCGTGCATCGTCGCAATCATCGGGGGAGGATTTTTGGGATCAGTTCCCGGCGGAAGCCACAGTACGTAATAACTTTTTCCGTCGGCAGTCAACCCGACTTGGACCCCTTCGTCCAGCGCATAACGAACGCGTTGGCCTTCTTTCTGCTTGGCCAGTTCGATCAACGGATGTTCAGGGAGGCTTGCTATGCACGGAGAAGCCATTAGAAATATGACGAAAATGATGACGGCGACGCGTAAAGCGCTGCGATTATATGCATAAAAAAATTCACTCATGAGGGCTTACAAGATTCGACAAATACACTGTCGGCCACATTTATTAAAAAAGGAAGTTTTTTACTAAGCCTCTTGAGTAGCTCCGAAGCTCGAATGAACAGTCTCTTGGAGGCGGGCATTAATGGACTATCCGATTTTTGCAAACCCAGCCCGAAAAAACAATCAACAAAGATGCTGGTCCTTCCAATGGCATTCTCAAACGCGCTTCTTAGATCAGCCAGACTCCAATACCTCACTTCAAAACCTTCGGCCTGCCTAAAATGTCGTCTGATCTGATGATACAGACTGCGGAGCGCCCACTTATTCGGCATTTGGATAACGCACCGACCGCCGGGTTTTAAAACCCTGCCTATTTCAGACAGGACTTTTTCAACATGTTCATGACTCAAATGTTGCAATACACTATAAGAAAACACCACGTCGAAGCTATTTTCTTTGAAGGGTAAATATCGCGCATCGCCGACGACATAATCAATGGGCAGGCCAGCACCCTTCGCCACTCTCTTGGCGGCCATGACCGCACCCAAAGAAGGATCTATTCCCGTCGGAGCATATCCCGACCGCTGAGCAGAAATGCACCACCGCCCCCAACTGCAACCTATATCCAAAAAGGTCGCGCCCTTTGAAATGGGTAGCGGCAATTCAGGGATCGGGTATTGGTTTAATTGCCCGATCAAGTGTTTATACATAATGCCGTTAGTCGCTCCGATAAGAAACGACACGACAGGATCAATCTTGCAGTTCCCCGATCGGTATAGATCAACGATCCCGCTTTTCTCCTCATCGATCAAACCTAAGGATTCTAAATAAAGCTCAGGAGCGCGAGCATCTCCGCTCCCGCCTCGAGCTCGCTTGAGCGAATTCTCTGCCAAACCAATCGTCTGTTTAATGTCGTCCAATAACATGACCGGTGTGTCGTCCACGATAAAATATTTTGATCCCGAATCAGAGACTAAAGTACTGCCGGAAAACTTCAAAACAGAATGAGTCCGAGGACAGGCCAGCTTTTGCATAGGCCCATCATGCAAGCTCATGAAAATATCCGGGGCATCTTATGCGCTGCGTTTTTTGGAAAAGGCACTTTTGACAAAACTTTTTGCGAAATCATCGTTGATGAGAACGATCGCCTTGTCCGCAGGCATGTCTTTCTTGGTGATCGTAGAGGTGACGCTCTCACTCCAAATCATCTTATCCTTGTTGTCGACGATGCGGACGTCCGCCTGCATGAATGCATAATCTTCTATCACAGCCGCGTCCATGGCAGCTCCCCCCACGCCCATAAGCATGTCAACGGGGTCATGATCCGACCAGTAATAATTCTTCACATCGATGCTGACCTTTAAATGCGCGTCCTTGGAGTCTGTTGCCTGCTTAAAATGGATGCTTTTTCTTTCGAAAAGCGCTTTTTCGACTGCGGCTTTGAGGGCCGTTGTATCCACTTTTTTATCTTTGGACGAATCCGTCACTGTCTCGACGATAAATGGCACTGAGCTCTGATGCGACAGCGATTCGTAAAGCGTCGAGGCGTAAGCGTGCGTGCTTAAAAATAGTGCGGCGGTTATTAAAAACAAGTTGTTTTTCATTGGGCCTTCCATTTAATGTTGCAGCCGATGCTGGGCTTCTG
>JAHFFI010000041.1 GCA_023248025.1 Candidatus Omnitrophota bacterium | reverse complement strand
CTCACCCAGTCGAATGTAAATGACGAGAAGCAGGTGAGTGATAAGGAAAATCATCTAGACGAAAGTATTCATTCGGCGCTCACGCGTGCGCTGGATTTGGCCTTACAAGACGCGCAGGCCAAAATCAAGCAATTCAGCCCTCGTCGGGGTGATACTCAAGTTTCCAAATTTTTAACCGCCGAGGAAGGTCTCGGGGCTATTTATGTTGATGGCAAGAACGTTTACTATCCCATCACATCCGAGATGTTCAACAAGGGTTTGATTCGCTTCGATGCCGAAAAGGGAAGCTTCGTTTACGGTGAGTCCTTAATCAACGGCAATCGCACTGGGCAAGTCAAACTGGGCAAGGCGGGGGTTGAATATTTCCGTGCCTTGGCAGAAAAATCCCGTTCACTCGAAGAGCTTCGGGTGAAACTGGCAGAGGACATCAAAAAATACGAAACAAATTTCCCGCTTTATTCGAAAATGCTGAGTGGTGAAAAATCGGGAAGAGATACCCGAGTGCCTTACGGCGCCATCATTATTTCCAATCCGGACAAAACATCCACTTTTGCGATACTCACGCTTGAAGATCTGCAGAGTGGGGCTGTGCGCGTGGCAAAAGATAAATTTTATTTCCGTGATGGCCGTGCAGTGAGACTGGGACGTCTGGGCATCGCGTACTTTCAAAAAATGCTGGGCCGCGATCCCAACAAAGGCATCGCGCTGCTCCCAGGCGATGAAATTTATAATTTAAAAGCCGGCATCCGCACGCGGGTGAATGAAATTAATAAATTAAATGAAAAGAAAGCAAGTCTTGAAGCCGAGCGGCAGAAGCTCGAGGCAGTTATTCCGCAGCTGCCTGTTCTCCAGGAGCCGGCTGTCGTTGCACCACCTGTTGTTGCTGTTGCCGTGGAGCCTGTTGGGGAACAAAAGGATAAAGACGTAGATGCAACCCCTTTAAAACTAAGGCTTGAGACGATGCGTGAGGCATTGGCGGAGCAGGAAAAGCAAGTAGCTCAAGATTTAAAGGGAAAAGAATATAGCTTCCGCAGGTCGATTCAGCAGATGATGACAAGCAACAACTATGTCGGGGCTCTCAGGCCGGAGTCTGAGTGGAAACAACTGACCAAGTATCGTCAGACCATTACGGGGGATCGTTACCAAGCTTTTGCTGTCGACGCGGATGGGCGCATCATTAAGCAGTATAAAACACTTGATGAGGTTCCGGCGGAGGCAAAACCCGCTCTGGGAAGCGCAGAGAAGCAATATGTTTATCAAGCTCCGGATGGCGTAACTTATGCGCGGTATTTTAGCGTTCTTATTACGGACGACGATTTAAATATTTTGGTGGCTTTTGAAAGAGGCAAAATAGACTCATTAGGTATTGCTACTTATAAGCCCTTTCCGGGAAAACCGACTCCCGAGTATAAAGTATTATCAGACAGGTTTATTTATCTTAGCCACCAAGTTGATTCGACTACGACGGCGACAAAGATTCCTTTGGACGATAAAAGCTACGACTTTTATTACAAACAAAAAGAGAATCTTGAGAAAAAAGGTATCAAAACCACCGCATGGTTTGACGTAGACTCTAAAACGAAGCAGCGTGTCATCTGGAATCCGGGTCGTAGTTCTGTATTTTCTTTGTCAGGCCAAACCTACTTGCTGATGCCAGCTCCTGCTGGTTATACAGGCCCGACTATTTTAAATTACGTCGATCATAAATATTATATTCCCTCGCATTATCGGGCTGTTATGGGCACATCAGAAATTTTCGGCCAGAATGGTTTTCCCTGGCGGGAAGTTGAGCAGGGCAATGATCTAGAAGAAATTTATTCTCATGGCGGAGTTATGGTGCCGGCAGATCCTAAGAAATGGGATCCTAAAGTTTATGGTAACGCTCCTATATTCGATAGACCCTTAACGGCAGATTTTGATCCTCAGACCTATGGCGAAGCAAAGTCCAAGCTGCGCGAAAAGAAAAGTTACTTGCTGGCTCAGCTGCGTGATGAAAAAACGGACGCTAACCGGCGCCAGGAAATCGAAGGCGAACTCGAAGGTCTTAAAGACTTAGTTTATCGCGATATGGAAGGCCGGGTGTATCAATTGGTGATTTCACCTAAGGAAGCCGCGAGACAGTACAAAGAGTCTGCTGCATCGCTTAAAGTTATACAGGACGATATAAAACGTATTGAGGGCCTGCTCCAGCGCGAGCCGGTCAAGCGCGTTCAGGAGCCTGTGAAACCTATTCAGGAACCGGAGAAGCCTGTTGTGCAAGAGCCCGTGAAATCCGTTCAGGACGCCGCCCACGAAGAAAAAGTAAAAGTACAAACAGAAGAGGTGAAAAAGCTCAAAAAAGCCGAGAGTGAGCTTTTATGGCAGAGAATCATAACTGCGCAGGTGAGCGAGGCGGAACAATACAGTCTTAAGCCTCTAGAAGATCGATATTTACTGGAACCACGATTTAAAAATGAACTAGAGGGGCAATACCAAAACGTGGTCCATGGTCATATTTTTTACAAGGCGTTTCACATGGGGCCAAACGGGGACATTAAGGAACAATTTTTAAATATGGATGATCCCAAAATACCCGCAGAGGCGCGTCGTGCCATCCAAAGCGGCGATCAGGGATTTGTGTATATTTCTCCCGAGGGTGAGGTTTACAGCCAGTACTTTAGCTTCACGATATTAGACGAAAAAAATAATGTTGTTTTGGCTGCCAGGCAGCGGCAGACGCCCCTTGCAGGAAATTGGTATGATTTTTATCGCGGCAAAGGTGATCCCAACGATCAGCAGTGGATGGAAAATCGCTTTCACGAACGAATTCTCAACGATAAAAACTGGGTGACGGGCATCGCACTTACAATGCTTATTCGCGAGCATATGGAAAAATCCCCTTATGGGATCTTTAACCCGAAAAATCCCATTTATCGTAATGATCTATACACGTATTACACGGATCAACTGTCGTCACTTTGGGGAATGGGTAAACAATATGTGTTGTTTCCTGCCAGCAAAGCGTCCGATATAGTTTTTGACCGTGCGGGAGAGTGGCATACTATGACACCCTCTAAGTATTCGGTAAATACAGGGTCTGCGGTCGGGAATGCTAAAAGTCTTACAAAGGCTTCAAACTTCGAAAAACTGCAGCTGCTGGGAGGCGTTCAGTTCGTTCGCAATTATAGCCCTAACGCTGAGCCAGTACAATTTGGCAAAGAATTTGCGCATATTTTGGATGATGCGTTAAAAACCTACGTCAGGCAACTGAGTGAACTTATGCGGACAGACCCTTCTAAGAAAGAATGGGCGCTGCGTGAAATTCAGCGCGTTGGTGTTGAAGAGTGGTGGAATGACAAAGGAATATCCTTACCCCTGATAGTCAATAAGATTAAGGAAATTATTAATAAAGAAAAAAATCCAAATGAGCGGGCTAAATTAAATGAAATGCTCGAACATCTTGAAAGAAGTTTGGCTTACAGAGGAGATGAATCCGTTTGGACATTCCAGATATTTCCTTCTTTGGAAGAAGTAACGGCTGACCGCAAGAAAGCCGAGGCGGAACTGGCGCTTTTAATTCAGAAGCCCGTGCTGGTCAATCAAAAGAGTTCAGCGCTGAAGGTGTCTGTAACAACTCAACCAGAACTGAAGCAGGAAAAACTTCAGGAGTTGGAATTGCCCGGCAGTCTTCTTATTACCAATGATAATAATAAAACTGTTTCGCACTCATTCGGGATTCGTCCGGGCATGGAAGGCCCCGTATATGAGGCTATAACCAAAAGTGTGGCGGATCCGGATGCAGCAGCGCAGGAGGACGTGATTATAGGTCGTCAGAGTAATGTGTATGACATGAGCTTAATGCCGAGGCTTGCGGGCGCCGAATCGAAATGGGCAAAAGATTTTGTTGCGGTCGTACAAAGCGAAAAGTGGAATGGCTTTCCGCTTTTTGCTACGTCTCTGCCGGGCGCGCCGTATCTCATGTTCCGGGCATTTCCCGATAGTGGAAAACATGCCAACAGTGACCCTGTCACGGGACGCGCGGTCAACTGGGGTTTATATATGCCCGTCGCGGGTGAGAATGCGCATGTTGCCTTGGCTCTGCAATTCGCAGGGGATTATACAACATCCCAGAAGATTATTGATGCTTTAATGGACCTTCAACCCAAAGTGGATGGCAAGCCATTCGGTGTGGCTTATGCGCCCAAAGGAACACGCGGCGGCCAGCCGCACGGGTCGATGGATTATGACGCGGATGTCGTCAGTATTGAATGGGGCGCCGGTTTTGTTCAGGCCAGTCTGGAAGCAGCTGAATATTACAAAGATAAAAATCCTGATTTAGCGAAAAAGTTTTTGGACAACGCGCGCAATGTGTACGCAGGGCTTTTATCTTTTGAAGTGACGCTGCCTGACGGCACAAAAGCGTATCCTTACGCATCCAAGCGTGTTTACATCCCGCATGGCTGGTGGACGCCGCCTTCCGATCCCACCGTATCCGACCCGCAAAAGGGGACTTGGGTTATTAGTACAGCCTCCACCGTCTGGATGCAGGCTATTAAAACGGGCAAAAACTTATTTATCAAGGGTCACCAGATACCGGGCGTTGAAAATTTACGAGATGTTAAACCGCTTGCGAAGATACCGACGAAATTACTGCAGCCTTCGAAGACGTTGGTTCGTGTGGAGGCCTCCAAAGAAACGCCGGGGCCTGATTATTATTCAAATGATATCGCCACCGAAAATACCGTCTCTTTTTATGCAGCGCTTAAAGGTCAGTTGGAAGTAACTCAGGATCCGGCCAGCCGCCAAAAAATCCAAGAGGCGATGCGGGGCATTGAAAATTATTTGAAATTGGTTTACGACAAAGAAAAGAAAATCTTTTATACCGGTGCGCATTTTGACGGAACAAAATGGGTCCCCAAAAAAGATATTTTCGCTACCGATGCTCAGACATGGGCTGTCATTGCGCTTGGACCGAAACATTTTGATGAGCTGTTTGGAGAGGAGGCCGCGGCACGCGCGCTAACGGCCACAGCCGAGTTTGCCGGTCAATATAATGATCAGGGAATACTGGTGGGCGTGGGGTATTCCGCAGGAGCCGGTACAGGATTTGCGAAATATGCCACCGCTGATGGTAAAGAGGTGCCACAGGAAGCTAAAAAGCCTATTGCTGAAAAACCTCCTGTTGCTCCTGTGCTTTTGGTGGACCAAGGCTCCAAGGTGTATAGCGAGAGCCCCGTTGCGACTGAAAAAGCCTATGCCATAAAAGCGGACAAGGGCGGGATAACCAAAAACATACGGCCACTTCTTACTCCCCAGACACGACTTAATCCCGGCGGAGATCCCACAGGCCGTACATGGCTTTTAGAAAAAGATTTTGCAGGAAAGTTTATTTCATTGAAAGTACTGGATGTAACCGGCGAGCTTTATTTTTCGCTGTCGGGAAATGTGCGTGTTACGCGTGTGGGTGAAGATGGCAAGCTTGTGGTGATACCCATTGAGAATATTGAAACTTTGAAGCCGGATGATAAAATCCAGGCGGATCTTATTACCCTGGTTAATTCAAATCCCATTTATGGGACGCAAGGTGATCCGACAGGCTCCACCACTTTTTCTATGGATGGAAGAACGCCGCTGCCGCTTTCTAAGATCGAACCCACCGATTCTGATTTCCCCTGGACAGGCACCATAGAACAGCGTTTGAATTTGGGTAAGATTGTCGCCACTGTCGATGGAGAATTACGCAACAAATATATTGTTTCCAGAGCGAAAACATACCTAAAAAATGACAAAGGCGAGATTCTATTTAGAAACGGCAAGCCACAGTACGCCCCGCGCATTGAATACCACGATGCTAATGGAAACCTTCAATACGTTATTTATGATCGTCTCATGGTTAAGATTTATTATGAAAATGACATTGAAACGAAGCGCGAGACCTTTGAGCTGAAACCTGGGTTTGATTTTAACGCGCGGTATACAGAAATTGTCGCCAAAACCAAAGCAGGCGATGTGCCGATATTAAATGTTTTGGAACCTGAGACACTTATTGAACAAGGCGGAACGAAACGAGTGGCTTCTTCCGAGCCCTTGGGAGAAAACGTGATGTTAAAAAAAGAACTCATTGACGGCAAGATGCACGAAACCGTCGAGTTCTACGGCGCCATGGGTTTACCGGTGGGTTCTGTCGTGTATGACAAGGAAACGGGCCTGGCAAAGGTAAGTATCATTAACCGAGACCTGAAAGACGGTAAGATGCATATTGTTTCTACGGATACATATCTCGTATCCGATTCTAAGCTTGTCAAAATTGAGAATGGTCTATTGCGCTTTGTCAAGAATGCCAAGGGACAAGTGCCGACTTTGGAGAACTTTCTTGAAAATGAAAAGACGTTCCACAAGGTATTTTCTTCCCACGTTGTGGACCATGACGCACAAAACCGTTCCATTGTAGAAGAAATCGAATACAAATATTTCCAAGGCAAAGAGGTTCAAAGAATAACACGCTTTAAGACTTATGACTACCTGGGCAGGCTGGTTGCCGTTGAAACAAGGGGTTTTTCGAAGCTTTACGTTCTAAGAGATTCTTCCGGGCGTGTAATATTGCGTCTTAGCCTAGGATATAATCCAGTAAAATCAGACCCGGAAAAAAATATTTTTGTTTATGATCTCCCGGTTTCGAGCGGTGAACCGGATGTACTTGAGTCAGATACCGTGAATAATGCCCGTTTTAAGTACACCTCAAAAATGGACAGCGCCGGCCAACCCATTCGTGACGAAAAAGGGCGCATTCAATATTATTTTATCCATAAAACGGGGGAACTCTTTTCCGACGAAGAAATGATGACAGTTCAAAGCTCCGACCCCGAAGGACCGGGGGCTGAAGCGATGATGATCCTTCTTTTAGACGCTCAGTCCTCCCAGTCTAAAGATTATTACGATGTATTCGCCAATCTCGTGGCTCAGGAATCCCAGGTAGCCGACCATCCCAATGCGTTTTACCGTACGGAAGTCATTTTTGATGAAAATGGCAGCGAAAAAATACGCAAAGCTTATTATATCGAGAAAGACACTGCCGGATTGGCAGTGAAACGGATCCTTCTGTCGGAGGGAACACTCGCCGGATTTGAACCCAACGGCGACACGATCGTCAAGATTACGCTCTTTAATCGCCCTGATGCCAACGGCAAACAATCGATCGCGTATACGAAGACAGAGATCTATGCACCCAATGGAAATTTATTGAGACAGGAAATAGACACGCTCGGCCGTAATGGCCAGCCGAATGGGCACATCGTGATAGAAGTGCATTATGAAAATAACCGTGAAGTGGGCCGCAGCGGCTACTTTGAATCGTTGGAAGACCGAACCAAGCGGTCGCTGCTTTCTTCAGGAGAATTTTTAGGAGTCGATCCCAAGGACTCGAGCCGCACTATGACTGGCGTACGCGTGTTCTTGAGCGACGACCAGGGCCGTTATCTCGATAAGGACCGCAATCCGATCATTCAGCAGAAAAATGAGACACAGGACCAATTTTTTGACCGTGTGCGCCGCGAGGCGGATTATGTGTATCGCACCGAATATTATGATGCGGTGGGGCGGTTATTGGAACAGGCCATCGAAACAAAGAATGACACCGGAAAAGTGGAAGGCGTCATATCTGTGCGGGTGACCTATGAAGCAGGTTTCGAAGCGCTCCGCGAAGCGTTTTTTGTGTCCTACGATCCAGCCCGTGTCCCTATCAAATTATCCGAAGGCAGGCTCGTGGGCTACAAGGATAGCCGCGCCGAGATTGAAGTGCACCAATATCTGCTCGATAAGAACGGAGCTTATATCGACGCTAAATCGCGTGAACCTATGACGCCGCGCGACGGTGAAAAGCAGGAAGATTTCATGAAGCGCGTGAATCAAGAGGCGGCTCAGGTCACTAAGTTTGAATATTACGACACCGTGGGTTACCTTGTAGAACAGAAAATCCCGAGCTATGATCTGGATGGCAAACAAAATGGCTGGATACGCATTGAAGTGTATCCATTCTTTTACTTTAGGTACGGCGCCGGTCGTGAGTCAGGGCGTTCGGCGTTTTATGAATCGCTTGATGGAAAATTTAGAACACTGCTCACTGACGGTAAATACCTGACTTACGATAAGGAACAGAATGCGCTTGTCCGCATCAAAGTTTTCTTGACGAATGGCGACGGCGACTATGTCGATGCGCAGGGAAAAGTTATTATCGGTAAGCCGACGGTTTCTTATGATAAAGACCCCGAAGCCTGGGGTGCCTATTTTGAGAAGGTGAAAAACCAGGCCGCTTATACGGACCGTTTTGAACATTACGACGGGCTCGGACGCCTCGTGAAACAGCGTGTTCCCTCCAATGATTCAATGCTGACCAACGACGGCCGCGTCATTCTCAAAGAAGACAAATCCAAGCCAGACGATCAGCAGAGACCGGGTTCTCACATTGAGATCCGCGTCGGATTTAAAGAAGGACGCGAAAAAGGTCGCGCGGCATTCTTTGTAAAAAATGGCGTAGAAATTAAACTATCAGAAGGTGAATTCCTAAAATTCGATAAAGATAATAATGTCGTCGTAAAGATACGCGTGCTGAAAGAAGACGGTACACTCGCATTCGAACGTCTCGAGATTTATGACTCGGTTGGTAACCTTATCCGCCAGCGCATCCCATCCAAAGGTTCCCATATTACTGACGATGGAAAGATTGTGTCGGCGGACGGAAGTGCCGGCAATTTTATTGAAGTGCGAGTGAGACTTGAGAACGGCCGCGAGAAGGGCCGCGAAGCCTGGTTCATTGGTAAAAATACCAAAGGCGAGACGATTGAGACACAACTTTCCAAAGGTGATTTTCTGGGTTTTGACGACGAGGGCAATGCCCACGTACGCATTATGGTTCTTGATACACAGGGGAAGAAAGCTTTCGAGCGCATCGAGGTTTATGACCCGGTCGGAAATCTTTTACGCCAGGAGATTCCGACGGACAAGCCGGGAGAACGCATAGAAGTTCGCGCCATCTTTAAAGACGGCCGCGAAAAAGGCCGGGAGGCCTGGTTTGTCGGAAAAGATAGGCGTGAAAAGAAGCTTTCAGAAGGTATTTTCCTTGGTCATGATACCGAGGGCAACGCCCGAGTGCTTATTACTATGTTGGACCAGGCAGGTAATCGTGCGTATGACCGCATTGAAATCTATGACGCGGTGGGTAATCTCAGCCGTCAGGAAATCCCATCCGGCGAAAAAGGCTTTATTGAAGCTACGACACGCGACGGACAGAGAATGTCAGCGAAAGATGCGCACGATAAGGGATTGGAAGTTATTTCCGCGACTGTCAAAGGTGAGCGTATTGAGATTCGCGTCAATTTTGACGCCGGCCGTGAAAAAGGTCGCGAAGCCTGGTTTTTGAGCGAAGACGGAACGATCAAGACCAAGCTTTCCGAAGGTATTTTTCTGGGTTTCGACGCCCAGGGTAACGCGCGCGTTCTTATCAGCATACTTAATCCAGAACCTGATCCCGCTTTTCCCGGGAAAAATCAAAAAATTATTTATCAGAAGATCGAAGTTTATCATCCGGTCGGAAATCTCATACGTCAGGAAATCCCCACAGAAGGCGGCAAAGTCGAAATCACGCGCGACGCAAACAATGAGATCGTTGCCGCTGAAATTCCCGGAAACCATATCCAGATTGAAGTCTTGCTTGAGGATGGCATTGAAAAAAGCCGCGAAGCCCGTTTCGTAGGAAAGGATTTTGAAGGTAATCCCGCCGACACCCTTTTATCGAGAGGCGCTTTCATTCGTTACGAAAATGGCCTGTCACGCGTGCGCATCGATACCTTGAATCAAGACGGAAGTGTCGCGTTCTCCAAGGTAGAAGTGTATGATTCCGTCGGAAATTTGCGCAGTCAGGAGATCCCGACTGAATCGGCACGCATCGATGACAACGGAAATATCGT
This sequence comes from Candidatus Omnitrophota bacterium, assembly GCA_023248025.1. Taxonomy (GTDB): domain Bacteria; phylum Omnitrophota; class Gorgyraeia; order 2-02-FULL-51-18; family 2-02-FULL-51-18; genus JAHFFI01. Next base: position 1,173 of record JAHFFI010000041.1, on the reverse strand, counting down.
GAATAGCAATGATCCTTCCAAAAACGGCGACAAGATCGAGATAACGGTCACTATTGTATCGGGCCATGAAAAATTTCGTTCAACGGAGCTTATAGAAGGGGCCACAGGAATAAAAGTACCGATTTCAAAAGGTGAATACAAAGATTTTGATCCTGTTACTGGTCTTTCGACTGTGCAAATAGAAGACTATATCCATAATATTTTGATTCAAGAACACTACGATGTTGTAGGAATGTTAAAAGAAGTGTTGACTCGAGATGAGAATGGACAGTTTTTCATCAAGACCAGCCTTAATTATTCCTCCGGCCGCGAAAGAGGCCGTGAAACATGGAATGTTAATCCGGATGGCACCCAGGTCGGTGACAAGCCAAAGTCCTCAGGGCGTTATTTGCGCCATGAAAATGGGCTCGTTGTCGTTGAGATCACCGAAAATGATAATACATCCATCAGCCGTCTGGATTTCCTCGGTCGCATTAAAGAAAAGCAATACGGCGATATCCGCATGATTTTTAATTATAATTCCCGGGGCTTTCTATTATCTACGGACACGTTCTTTAAGGACCGTCTGATCCGCCAGGGAATGCCTGCTGGATACATGCTGTCCGACCATTCATTGATAGAAGCCACTTACAATGAGCAGTTGGGTACGGTTGAATACAAGACTCCGGAAGGAATAATTTTCTCATCCATAAAAGAAATTGAAGACTACGCAAAATCCAAAGGCAGCACGATAAGGGAAGTCCGCACTCGGATCAAGATATTTGTGCTGGGTTCGGAATCTTTGAAGGACGAGGAACGACCTTCTAATGTTTGGTACGAACAGTATGATCTTTTTGGGAATATTCAGAGGGTTGAAAGACCAATTGAGCAAACCGGACAGGCGGAGGTCATCGGTTTTGGGCGTGATAAAAATAAACGGCTGATAAATACCAGCTCCTACCTTTATAGTTGGGACGATAAGTCGCAGAAAGTGACCGACCCTTTAAAACATCTTCGTACGTCAGATATTTTTCAGGATGAAGCGGGTAATCAAGTGGCGCTTGTGAAAGATGAAATAACAGGCCATCACTGGCAGGAAGTAATGGATCCGGTCGGCCGGCTCAAAGCCAAATTTCACGGCAAGTATGATGCCGATGAACCGGATATTCGTAAATGTTTCAAAAAATTGTATGT
>JAHFFI010000040.1 GCA_023248025.1 Candidatus Omnitrophota bacterium | reverse complement strand
AAGGACTGGAAGATGGGGATCTCGTCGTCGTGGACACAGAACAGGACATCCAGGACAAAGGCAAGGTCGAGATCACCGAGACCCAAGAGGGTATTTTTTGAGCTTACCCGAATTTTCGATTCGTCGTCCCGTAACGACGATGATGATATATATTGCGGTTATTCTGTTCGGCGTTATTTCTTATCTCAGACTTTCGCAGGAACTTTTCCCACCAATCTCGTATCCCCAGCTTTCCATAGTGACTCCGTATGAAAATGCGGCGCCGGAAGAAATTGAAACGCTGATCACGCGTCCTATTGAGGAGGCGGTCGGCGGCATTTCGGGTTTGAGGCGTGTCAGTTCCATCTCGCGGGAGGGGCTCTCGCTTGTGGTTGTGGAATTTGGATGGAACCAGAACATGGATTTTGGTTCTCTTGCGGTGCGTGAAAAAATAGATCTTATCAAAGAACGCCTGCCTCGGGATTCCCAGGAACCGATCGTTATGAAATTTAATCCGTTTGAGCTGCCGGTTATGACCATCAGCGTATCCAGTTCCGAACGCAATGCCGTGCAGATTAAGCTTCTGGCTAAGCGCTGGTTTAAGGATGAGATCGAAAAGATTCATGGTGTGGCGTCGGCCAGCATTTCCGGAGGAAGCGATGAACAGATCCTGGTCGATGTGGACCAGGCAAAACTTCGCACCGCAGGCCTGTCGATCAATGAAGTTTCCGATGCCATTACGCAGTCCAATCTGAATTATCCGGGCGGTACGATTAAAGAAAGTTTCTACGAATATCTCGTCCGCACGTTGGGTGAATTTAAACACATCGATGAAGTGGGGCAGATTACCGTAAAAAGAGAGAACATCCGGCAGGGCGGAAATGACCGCTACAATCCCACTATTGAAAAAAATCCTTCGAATCGCCTGATCCTGCTGCGTGATGTGGCCGATATCCAACGGACCGAAAAAGAACGGACGAGTTTCTCGCGCTTCAATTCGCTCGAAAATGTCACCATCGCGATCCAGAAGCAGGCGCAGGGTAATTCTCTCGAGATTGTGAAATCGATTCGCAAGCGTCTGAAAGAACTTTCCGAACAGCTCCCCAAAGACGTTAAGGTGGACGTGATCTCAGACCAGTCGAAATTTATTCAGGACGCTTTGAGTGACGTGATGAATTCCGGGCTTCAGGGCGGCTTTTTGGCATTTTTTGTGCTTGTGATTTTTTTGCGTGACTTTAAAAATTCAGCGCTTGTCGTGACCATAACGCCGATCACGGTGCTTGCGACGTTCACGCTGATGTATTTTATGAATATTTCCTTAAATGTTATTTCACTGGGTGGCATTTCCTTGGGTGTCGGAATGCTTTTGGACAATGCCGTCGTCGTTATTGAGAATGTTTACCGGAAATTCCGTGAAAATCCGTCCGAAGGCATGAAAAAAGCAGCTCAGCTGGGGTCCGAGGAAGTCATGGGGCCCATGGTCGCATCGACGTTAACGACGGTATCGGTGTTTCTGCCGCTCGTTTTTGTCACCGGCATCGCCGGACAAATTTTCAAACAGTTGGCGTGGGTTGTCGTCGTGACGCAGGTGATATCGGCCGTTATTGCTTTTACGCTTCTACCGATGTTAATCGCAAAAGTCGGGATGAAATCAGCTCTCACTAAGAGGGATATCCACGATGAGGGCAGTGAGGTGTCCGCGCACGGTGAAACGGCTGCAAAATCTATGAGTCCCGTTGAATGGGCGCTGGAAAAAGCGTCCATTCCGATCCAGGCCATTGACCTGGCTTATAAAAAACTTCTTCCGTCGTTCATGTTGAGAAAATGGTTTTATCTTTTTATTATTTTTCTTCTATTTTTGGGGAGTATTTTTGTCTTTAATGACCGCGACAAAATCCTTTTACCCAAGATCGATCAGGGCGAATTTATGCTGAAGATCGATATGCCGGTTGGAACGCGTGTCATATTCACCGACAAAGTAGCGTGTCGCGTCGAAAAATTCCTTTCTTCTATTGAGGACGTAAAGAATGTTTCGACGGTCGTGGGTTCCAGCAGAGGAGATTCCAGTAAGGAAATTCTGGAGCGTCTGGGCTCCAACCAGAGTCAGATCATCGTGACGCTCAAGCCTAAGCGAAAAATACCTACGTCTGAAGTGGTGCAGGAAGTGAGAAAACATTTTGAGCTCTCGGAAGGCAAACAGGAACTGGGTCGCGCACGCTTAAGCTATGTGCTTTTTGACAGTGCCTTCAAGGTGGGTTCAGACACAGACGCGCCGATAGTGATCGATATCAAAGGACCCGAACTGGAAGGTTTGAAATCGCTGGCGGAGGATGTGCAGGACAAGCTCTCGAAAATCCCGGGCGTATACGGTGTGTCAAACAGCATTTCGGAGCCCTTCCCGGAAACCAAGCTCTTTATCAACAAAGATCGTTCCAGTTTTTATCGTCTTTCCGTGACGTCGGTGGCGGCAGCCGCCAATATGGCTATCAAGGGCTTTACCGCGTCAAAATTCAAAGAAGAAAACAAGGAAATAGACATCCGCGTTCAGCTCAAAGAATCGGAACGCGACAAACTGCTCAAACTACAGTCATTAACGGTGCATTCTCCGCTCGACATGGATATTCCTTTGGGTGACTTTGTGACTTTTAAAACGGGGAAAGGTCCCAGCGAAATTCGCCGCGAGTCACAGGAACGTATCGTAAAAGTTTATGCAAAAATATACGAACGGGGTCTTACTGAAGTCACGTCTGATGTATCCGGAGTTCTCGACAGTATGCACATCCCCCAAAGGTATGATGTGAAGATCGCGGGTGAGAACGAAGAGGTCAAAGAATCTTTCGCCAGCCTGCAATTTGCTTTCGTTCTTTCGGTCATCCTGGTTTATATGATCATGGCGGCACAGTTTGAATCGCTTTGGCAGCCTTTTCTTATCATGTTCTGTGTCCCGCTGTCGCTTATCGGTGTGAGTTTTGCGTTATTTGTGTCCCATACGCCTTTAAGTGTCGTTGTCATCTTGGGTATTATTCTTTTGGGCGGGATTGTTGTGAATAACGGCATCATTCTCATTGATTATATTAATCAAAAAAGAGGGGAAGGAATCCCTTTGAGAGAAGCGATTATTTTGGCCGGCAACACTCGCTTGAGACCTATTCTTATGACTGCTTTTTCCTCCGCCATCGGTTTAGCGCCGCTGGCTTTCGGCATCGGTGAAGGCAACGCTCTACAGGCGCCCATGGCGGTGACCGTCATGGGCGGAATACTCCTTGCTACATTTTTAACGCTCATCGTGACGCCTTCCTTGTACATCGGTACAGAAGAGATAGCTGCACTATGGAAGAAGCCGAAAGTTAAATGAGTTTACCCGAACTATCTATAAAAAGGCCGGTGACCGTTCTCATGGTCACCTGCATTGTGTTGATCTTTGGCGTGGTTTCCCTGACCAAACTGCCGGTAGAACTTTACCCCAATACCTCATTTGGTGAGATCAGCATTATTATTCAGGTGCGAGGTGGCATCGCACCCACGGATGTGGAAAATCAGGTCACAAAACTGGTTGAAGATGCGGTTGCCACGGTTTCCAACGTAGAAGACATGCTTTCTATCTCCAAGGAAGGAGAGTCTACGGTTGTCTTAAGTTTTAAGCCGGGTACGAATATGGATTTTGCGGCGCTTGACGTTCGCGAAAAATTTGCGCGCATCAAAAATAAGCTCCCCAGAGACATCGAAAAACCAGTCATCGCGCAATTCCAGCAGAACGACGTACCGATCGTCATTATCTCGGCCATTAGCGAGGTCCGTTCCACCGAGCAGATCCGAAAGATCGTTGACGATAAGTTGAAAGAAGCGATTAAGCGCGTTCCGGGAGTGGCCAATGTCGAAGTGGCCGGTGGTCGCGAACGAAAAATACTCGTGGACTTTGATCAGGTGAAACTGGCCTCATACGGGATCCCGTTGCAGGAAGCCTCGAATCTCTTGGGTGCCAATAATCTGAATCTTTTGTCCGGTGAAGTGAACCGCGAGAATGATTTTTATCTTGTTCGCATGATCGGTGAATTTGAGAACGTCCAGGAGATCCAGAATATGCCGGTGCGGCGAGATGAACACGGCAGCATTATCCGGATGAAGGATGTCGCAAGCGTCAAGGATGGGCACCTGGATCCCGGCGAATACGCGCGGTTGAATGTGAAGCCTGTGGTTACGATTTACGTGCAAAAAGAAAGCACTAAAAATACCATCAGCGTTGCGAATATTCTTCTGACCCAGGTCGACGAAATACAAAAAAAACTGCCAAGAGACTTAAACCTCATTGTCACGTCCAATCAGGCAGAATTTATCGAAAAGGCCGTAAATAACCTGAAAGAGTCATTGTTTCAGGGTATCACCCTCATTATTCTCGTATTTTTTATTTTTCTATTTCGTCTGAGTAAACGTAATTTGCTGATAATACTGGGGCTCATTGTAATTACTTTATTTTCCAAACACTGGTTTTTATTTGTTCTTTTCACCGCACTGATCGCCACCCTGATAATTTATAAACCGTTCCGTTCCATCATTATCGTCACGATATCGATACCGGTCTCGATCATCGGGACATTTATGTTTATGAAAAGCGCCAACCTATCACTCAATGTGATGACGTTGTTTGGGTTGGCGCTGGGCGCGGGGATATTGGTGGATAATTCTATAGTGGTTTTTGAGAATATTCTTAAAAAAAGAGAGCATGGGGAGGAATTCATTGCTTCTGCGGTGCATGGAAGTTCCGAGATGTATCTTGCCATTATCGCCTCGACGTTGACGAGCATCATCGTATTTCTTCCGCTGGTGTTTTCCGGCCAAGAACTGCAGAAGCTCTATTCCGGGATGGCATGGACCATTGTTTCCTCGCTATTGATGTCGGTGGTGTGCGCGGTGATGCTGGTGCCGATGATGTGTTCCAGAAAAGCTTTTTTTATGGGGGAATCCACCGAAAACCCGAATGCGCAAAAAAAGCATGATAGGGGCTTTGAACGCTTCTCACAATTGGAGCGCAAATATTTATTTCGTTCTATTCGTTACCGGGGATGGGTGCTGGTTGGCGCGCTGCTTATATTTTCGGTTTCATTTTTTGCGCTTTCCCGGCTCGGACGTGAATACCTGGGGAGTACTGAGCAAAATAAATTTACGGTATTCGTTGAAATGCCCACGGGTGCAAGATTAGACGTGACTGATAAAGCAGTAAAAAAGGTCGAAGCCATCGTTGAAAAGATACCTGAGATCAAAAGCTTTAATTCCCGTGTCGAGCCTTGGTCCGCCAAGATTTACGTACGTCTAAAACCGTCCAACGAAAGAAAAAAATCCGTAGATCAGGTGATTGATGAGATTCGTTCGCAGTCGAATAATATTCCAAAAGCGTTTATTCACTTTCAACAGGAAGAACAGGTGGGCACCAAAGAGATCGTTATAGAGATATTCGGATTTAGCTATGAAAAATTAAGAGAGCTGGCAGGCGCCGTGGCAAATCGGTTGTCGTCTATCAAGGGTCTGACGGATGCCAAAATTCGTATGCGAGAAGGACGGCCTGAGATGGATGTGACACTAGACGCCAGTCGTTCGGGCTATTTGGATATTACCACGCAGGGTGCCGGGTTTCAGATACATGAGCGTATGCGTGGTGTGAGAGCCATGATGTATCACAGTGAAGGACGTGAAATAGAAACCATCAGCCGTCTGGATGAAAAATATCGTAAAACTTTCAAGGATCTACATAATCTGGTGCTGAATTCTCAAAGTGGGGATCCCCTTTTATTGGCGCAAGTCGCAGATTTCCGTTTTGGTATAGGGCCAAGCGAGATCTGGCGTAAGAATAAGAATCGCGTGGTTCAGGTGAGCGCTAATGTGGGGAAAATTCCACTGAGTAAAGTAGCGCTGTCCGTAAAAGAAGGTTTGAAATCCATTCCATTCCCGGAAGACTACTTTTATCATATCGGCGGAGACTATCCGATACTCGTCAAAACCAATAAGCAAATGACCGGAATGATGATTTTCGTACTGGTTTTAGTGTATCTCGTCCTGGCGTCATTATTCGAATCCTTTTCGCAACCAATCCTTATCATGGCGGCGGTGCCGCTGGCGCTCGTGGGCGCGGTGGCAGCGCTTTATATGGGACCCAAAACACTGGGTGTCGGCGCCATGCTCGGCATGATGATGTTGGGTGGTATCGTCGTGAACCATTCCATTATGCTGCTGGACCGCATCAATTATTATCGCAAACACTATTCCCACATCAGGGCAGCAATCATGGCCAATCGAGATCGGTTAAGACCAATTTTGATGACAGTTGCCTGCACCGCGCTGGGGCTCATTCCTATGGCTATTGATAGAAGTGAAGGTGCCAATTTATGGGCACCGCTTGCGCTGACTGTCATTGGCGGCATTGTCAGCTCTACGATACTTACTTTGATGGTGACACCATCATTTTATATCATATTTAAAGACATAGAGTTATGGCAAAAAAGGTTTAAAATTCCATCAAAATTAATAAACCTAAAATACCTCTCAAACAAGAAAAAACCAAGTCTCTAATCTATATATACATTCGATTAATTAACTATATAGTTAGAAGTAAAATATATAGTTATTGTCAATTGATAAGTCCGATTTAACATGGCATAATTATAAGGGTTATGTATGTTGTGTATCTTTTGTTGACATTAATTAAAGAATCAAGAAAAGTGTTGAATAACTTGTTTTATTTATTATTCTATACATAATGCATAAGCTGGGGTTATATCCACTTTGAATGAAACTATAAAAATACAAGCAGAAAAAAAGGAATTCAAAAGCCGGTGGTCAGTGCGCATGCGCACCGTATCAGCGCTTTTGATACTTACGTTTGCGTTCCAAGATATCAGTTGGGCCGTGACGGATAACCGTTCCCGCGGACTGCAGAAAAGAATGAGTTCGCAATTTGGATTGGATGCGCGCAGAGAAGACAGTGTCCACCGCGCCATTGAGCAGCAAAAAGCCAAGGGCGAACTAGAAGAGTCCGTCAATGATTTCCAGCCTCCCCGAAATAAGAAAAAAAATTATGATGATGACAGACGCCGCGGGGGTTCCGGAGAAGGAGACAAGCTTGAGTACACATTCTCCGATGACAATCAGCAGCTGAATGTATATGCGTATGATGCGAATGGACATCTGATAAGTATAACGAGTTATGACGTGAGTGAATCAGATGTGGCCAAGTATTTATCGGCTGCAAAGAAGATGAAAGGCAGGGATGGGAAGGAATTCCTTGGTGGATTCGTTAAGGTCGATGAAAACCAATACGACGGCAAGGAAATAAGCATCACCTATTTTGAAAGATCCGGTGATGAGGATCGCGTGCTTTATTCTCTTTTTGATTATGATCCCGAGTCGAAGACCTTTGGAAAAATTTCGATCACTCACTATGAGGGCAAACGAAAGACGGAAGAAAAAGTCTACGATACGGAAGATAAAAAAGGTGACCTGAAAAAACTTGACCGCGCTGCCCTGCAGCAGGAATTTCCGAACGATGACAATCTCATAGAATGGAAATTTTTTGAAGGAAAGGAGGGTGAAGAAAGGATTGATTACGTTCTGTCTGATTATGACGACAAGAATGAACCGAATATAATCACAGACTATGCTTACAACGAAGACGGAAGTCTCAAGAGCAGCAGTGATTATGAGCTAGACGAGAAACTGAAGCAATATTTTAAAGACGGCAAACCTGACTTTGGGAATGCGGAATTCCTTCAGGCGCTCATCGCATCCAAAATCGACGAAAGCATGTCCAAAGAAGAACTGATGGATCTTTTATTCAAGTCAGGACTGCTCACGAGTGAAGCCATGGCGATCTTTGATAAATGGTCGAAAGAAGGTCTGCTGGATAAATTATCCGGGATGGAACTTTTAGATCTGCTCTACAAAGAGGGCTTTCTTGCGGAAGATCCGCTTAAGACGATCTCGAAGCTTGATTTCAGCGCTTTACTGAACAAACTATCAGCCGAAGAATTCTTACAACTCTTGATCGATAAAAATTTCACCAAAGACGGCCAAACCCTCGAAAGTCTCCTCCAAAAACTAAAAGACAAAGGCATTGATCCTAGCACTGCCACTAAAGACGAGATTTTGGCAGCCCTTGAAAGCGAATCGCTGCTAACAATGAGCGCCGGCGACATCAAGAGCAGTTTGAAAGTAGAAGACGTTTTGAACATGCTGACAGCCGAGGAAGCTTTGGAATTTCTCAAAAGCGAAGGGCTACTCAGTAAATCCATCGAAGACATTAAAAACTCACTGACCAAGCAAGACATCATCAATAGCTTGAGCGCACTGCGCCTACTGGATATTTTGTCACAAGACGGATTCTTGACGAAGTCAAAAGAAGAGGTGCTGAAACAATTTTTCAATTTTGATAACGAAGCCCTCCGTCTTTTTTTCGTCGCATCCAAAATCGACGAAAGCATGTCCAAAGAAGAACTGATGGATCTTTTATTCAAGTCAGGACTGCTCACGAGTGAAGCCATGGCGATCTTTGATAAATGGTCGAAAGAAGGTCTGCTGGATAAATTATCCGGGATGGAACTTTTAGATCTGCTCTACAAAGAGGGCTTTCTTGCGGAAGATCCGCTTAAGACGATCTCGAAGCTTGATTTCAGCGCTTTACTGAACAAACTATCAGCCGAAGAATTCTTACAACTCTTGATCGATAAAAATTTCACCAAAGACGGCCAAACCCTCGAAAGTCTCCTCCAAAAACTAAAAGACAAAGGCATTGATCCTAGCACTGCCACTAAAGACGAGATTTTGGCAGCCCTTGAAAGCGAATCGCTGCTAACAATGAGCGCCGGCGACATCAAGAGCAGTTTGAAAGTAGAAGACGTTTTGAACATGCTGACAGCCGAGGAAGCTTTGGAATTTCTCAAAAGCGAAGGGCTACTCAGTAAATCCATCGAAGACATTAAAAACTCACTGACCAAGCAAGACATCATCAATAGCTTGAGCGCACTGCGCCTACTGGATATTTTGTCACAAGACGGATTCTTGACGAAGTCGAAGGAAGAGACGTTGAAAAGACTCGCCGATGATCTTCTGAAAAAAACGGATGATGAGTATCTATTCGACGCCATTTACAACAGCAGACGCCTCATAGGCCGCACTCTTTATCAGGGTAAAAAAGACGAAGAAACCATACTCGAAAGTTATTCGGATTATTACACGGACAGAAATGGCGAGCGTGTCTACGGGGAAAAGACGGTGTATGTTTATGAGAATGGGATCCTTAAGAAAACCCAAACTTTCAATGTGCGGGACGGAAATAATGAATTGATCCAGGAAGCGCTTTACGAAGGAGAGTTCAAAAAGCGTGAGCGGATCGCTAAAGTTCTTATGTATGAAGACGGACAAGTTGTGGAAGAACTTGAGTACGAATATTTCTACGGAGCCACCCTGAAAGCTACCAGGCGCTACGACGTGCGTGAGCCGGGAACACGCGATCTTTTGTCAGAAACCCGATATAAACACGGTCGCGTAACAAAAATTCTTGAATATAATTTAGACGGAGAGGTGATCAACGAACAGAGATATTCATACACAGGCCGCGCCGGTCGTAAACGCATTGATTTTGTGGAAAGTTTTGATCCCGAGGATCCGGATATTATTTCGAGGACTTATTATTCGCATGACCGCTTGAGAAAGCAACGCATCATCGGCAACGGAGGTCTCGCGGACATCAATCCGCAGGATCTCGGCGCGCCTCCGATGGACCCGGATGAAATTGCTAGAAGGATAGAACTTTATGATACGAATCCCGATGATCCGGAAGCCTTGAGAGGTCTTGTTGTCCGAGATGGCGCGAACCGAATCGTGAGTATCATTTTGTATAACGAGGACGGAGAGGCGGATTCTGACGGTAATGGAAAATATGACCGCTTTTATCTGTTTGTCTACGATATGGATACGGATCTCGGCGGTGATGCAGATCCCAACACGCGTGATGCGGTGTTTTTCTTTAGAGAACAACTGACTACCAATGAAACAGGAGGTGGTGCCACTACACAACAGCAAATTGACGATACGTTGAGGTATTTGGCTGATTCCACACAAAATCCGCCTTATCGGCTTGACACAGTCAAGGCAACACAATTTCAATACGATCAATATAACCGAGTTGATCTCATTTTATATGTTGGCAAGAAATTAGTTTATGAATACGCGGGTAATTCAGGAGCTCTAACAAAAGTAACCGCATATGTGCAAAACGTTTCGGATCCAAACAATCCCTACAAAGTTTCTGAAACGATTTATACCGCCAAAACAGACGGTTCCAATCAAACGCGTATTGATAAAATTATAAATTATAAATTGGATGGTTCTTTAAAATCCGAAGTGCATTACACCTATCGTTCCGATTCGGAAACCGAAGGAGGTTGGTCTAATATTGATTTCACGTTGGAGTTGTCGGCAGCGGGTAACTTGAAAAATAAAGTGGAATATTTTGGATCGAGCGGACGAGAGAGGATCAGCAAGATCACTGAATTTGACGGACAGCACGACACTGAAGCGGGTTCTACCATCAGATTTCAGTCAGAGTATCGTTACGACGACGATGCCGATTTAAATCAGGAGCCTAGCAAAGATCTCGATCGCGTTATACGGTACAAAGGCACCATTGAAAATGGAACTCGGCGAACAGAAACGCGTTATGAGGGGCGTCAGTCGAAAGAAAGAATTGAATATGTACTGACTTTTAATTCTGCGGGCAGCACTATTAAGACCCGCACCGAATATCATTATATCAATGACGATCAGTCGGATAGCGATCGCGCTTTGGATAAAACGCAGGAATTTAAGATTGTTTTGGGACGAGAAAATGAAAAGGGAGTGGGAACTCTCCGGAAAGAGGACTATTTCGTCGGAACATCAGAAAACGAGATCATCGACTTCTCCTATATATTTACAGGAACCGCCGGCCAGGAAGAAGTCAAGAACACGCTGGTATTTTATTATGGGGATGATTTTAAGCGAGCCACCACTATAGTCAGCGATGGCACGTCAACCATCATGACGCTTTCCCGCCAAGATACTTATAAAACCAACAACATCACACAAGAAAATCGCCGTCAGTCCACCTTCTTTGACGGCCACTTAGGAAAGG
>JAHFFI010000002.1 GCA_023248025.1 Candidatus Omnitrophota bacterium | reverse complement strand
GCTCGATTGTCGTTTGCTCGTGTGTAAAAGTAGGTTTCCGTGGCTCGCAAACGACAAACGCGCCCCCAAGGACTACTTCCGGGGTCCTAGACCATTCGCTAATAGAGTGTTCTATCTTAAGACCCAGACAACCCGACGGGTGGCGAGTGGTGCGGTCCCTATTTGCCCGGAGCCCGTAAGGGCGAGGACAAATAGGGCGCGCCCGAGCCAGGCCCCGTCGGTTACGCGGATTGATAGACTATTTGTATTTAACTGTCTTCGTTTGACTTGCGTGTGCATTTTTTATATACTGACACCCATAAAACTTGGTGCGATGGTATGTCTTTGCTTCATAATTACGCTTACGTTCTTGGCTTCCTTGTAATTGGCGCTGGTTTCGTCGTTGTAAACACGATCCTTCCGCTTCTCATTAGTCATCGCAGTCTCGGCAGTCGTGCAAACGACCCCTACGAAAGCGGCGAAGTCCCCATAGGCAGCGCATGGGTGCAGTTTGACATCAATTACTATCTTTTCGCTCTGATTTTCATCGCCTTCGACGTAGAAACCGTATTTCTTTTTCCTGTTTTAAAAATTTACGGCACCCTTGCCAGTCCCGTAGCGCTTTTTGAGATCACCATGTTCCTGGCCATCCTCTCCGTCGCCATTCTTTACGGTTGGAAAAAAGGACTATTTGAATGGAAATGACGCCGATGCACGAAACCATGCCTGTAAACGCCGAAACTTACTCGCCCGCTCCGGGAGTTTTAAACCTTTTCCGTGTTGAAGACGTGCTGAATCTGGCTCGCGCCAATTCGCTTTGGCCGCTCACGTTTGGACTGGCCTGCTGCGCGATTGAGCTCATGGCGGGAGGCGCCGCCCGTTTCGACATGGACCGCTTCGGTTTCGGCGTATTCCGTCCCTCGCCTCGCCAGGCGGATCTTATGATAGTCGCCGGCACCATCTCGAGAAAAATGGTGCCTTGCATCAAAACTTTATACGACCAGATGCCCTCTCCCAAATATGTGATCGCGATGGGTGGTTGCGCTACAGCGGGAGGACCGTTCAAATATCCCGGCCAATACGGGATTTTAGAAGGCATAGACAAAATTATCCCGGTTAATGTTTACGTGCCCGGCTGTCCGCCGCGCCCGGAGGCGCTCATTGCCGGTATTCTCGAACTCGAAAAACAAATTAAATCCGGAAAAGCCCAAGGCGTCATGATGCCGGCTGTCGTTCATGATTCACAGGATAGCCGTCCCGCCGAATACAAAAATGCCATTTCACGCGTCGAATTCAGAAAACCCGCAGTCGTCGCCGCTCCGGCGGTGCCTCCCCCGGCAGCGCCTCAGAGTTAACCAATGCCGGCCACAACTGCAAACGATATTCAAGTCTGGCTCAAGGACATTATTAGCCTTGAGGAATTTAATACGAAGGATTTCAAAACGTCCGGCATAATTTTTGAAGCCGTCGTATCCGCAGATAAAATATTCGACGTCGCGGCCGAATTTTTATCTCAAAACTATTTTCTTGAGTCTCTGACTGCGGTTGATTTTTCGGAGTGCTTTGAGCTGGTGTATCATTTCAACCGCTGGGACGATGCCAAACGCTCTTGCGTGAAAATCCTCGTCCCCAAAGAACTGAACAAGGCGCCCAGCATTTCCTCTGTCTATAAATCCGCCAATTGGTTCGAACGCGAGCTTTTCGACATGTTCGGTATTCATTTCGTCGGTCACCCCAATCTCAAGCGCCTGCTTTTACCCGACAGCTCGGACATTCACCCTCTTTTAAAAAGCTTCAAGGGCGAGCCGGCGGGTTCAGACGTAAAGCAGTCGCTTAAACTTATCGCCGAAGACAAGGAAGGCTTCGAGGTGGCCTATCCTAAGAGCGTCACTGAGCACAATAATAAGGACTATTATCTTAATCTCGGTCCACAGCATCCTTCCACGCACGGGGTCTTGCGCGTGCTCTTGCACATGAACGGCGAGCGCCTGCTGGACGCCGAGCCTATCATTGGCTATTCGCACCGCCATCACGAAAAAATGATGGAGATTCAAAATTATACGGCCTGCTGGCCCAATATGGGACGTCTCGATTACGTGGGCGCTATGAGCTACAATTTTGGCTATGCGCTTCTTATTGAAAAAGCCATGGGTCTGACTCCCCCGCCGCGCGTGGAATACATACGCGTACTGACAACCGAGCTCAACCGCATCGCGAGTCACCTTTTGTGGATGGGCACTTTTCTTTTGGACCTCGGAGGCTTCACGCCTTTCTTTTATTGCTTCGACGACCGTGAAAAGATTCTCGATATACTGGAAATGGCCACCGGCGAGCGCCTGACCTACGATTATTTCCGTTTTGGAGGTCTTGACAAGGATATTCCGGCCGAAATGATACCTGCCATCAAAGAATTTATCCCTCATTTTAAAAAACGCCTGCGCGATTACGACGCGCTAGTCACAAAAAACGTCATTTTCAAACACCGCACGAGGGGCGTCGGCGTCATGAGTAAAGAAAATGCCGTCGCTTACGGCGTAACGGGCCCGTCTCTGCGCGCGTGCGGAGTGCCGCTCGATCTTCGCCGCGGGGAACCCTATTCTATTTATCCGCAGTTGGATTTTGACATCCCGACCGAAACCGACGGCGACGTTTATGCGCGTTATCGCGTGCGTTTCCGCGAGATGCAGGAATGTCTCAAGATCATAACGCAGGTGATGGAAAAACTTCCGGCCGGCGAGACCACTTTGGGGAAACTCCCGAAAAACGTTCCCAAGGGTGAATATTATTCCGCTGTGGAATCCGCGCGGGGCAGTTTTGGCATTTATCTTGTGAGCGACGGCACGCTCAACCCATACCGTATCAAACTCAGAACGCCTTCTTTTTCAAATTTAAATTCTCTTATCGACGTCGTTCCCGGTAATCTCATGTCGGACATCATCGCTATTCTCGGAAGCATCGATATCGTTCTGCCGGAGATCGACCGATGACGGAGATCTTAAGGATCGTTCTGCTCGGCACCATCGCTATTCTTTTCGTTTCCGTGAATGCGCTCTTTCTCGTCTGGATGGAAAGAAAGGTCTCAGCCCGTATTCAGCTGCGCCGCGGTCCCCTGCATGTGGGTCCCATGGGACTTTTACAAACCGTCGCTGACGCGCTTAAACTCCTGAGCAAAGAACTCGTTCATCCCAGCCAGTCGGATAAGTTCGGCTACGCGCTGGCGCCGATGCTGGCTTTTGCTCCCATCCTGTCGGCGTTTATCATCATTCCGCTTTCAAAGAATTTCATTATTCAAGATTTGAATGTCGGGTATCTGCTCGTATTCTCTCTGACGAATATCAGCTTCATCGGCATCTTCATCGCAGGCTGGTCTTCGAACAATAAATACGCGCTGCTTGGCTCCATGCGCGCGGTTGCGCAGAATATTTCTTATGAAATTCCGCTTATTCTCTCTACAATGGGCATCGTGATGGGTACGGGGACCCTTCAGATGACGCGAATCGTGGAGGCCCAGGACAAGATCTGGTTTGTTCTCACCCAGCCTATTGCTTTTATTATTTTCTTCTGCGCGTCGCTGGCCGAAGCCAACCGGGCGCCGTTCGATATACCAGAGGCCGAGTCCGAGCTTGTGGCCGGGTTTCACACCGAATATTCCGGCATGCGTTTTGCGCTTTTTTTTCTGGGGGAATACACGGCGATCTTTATTTCTTCGGCCATCGCGGCTACACTGTTCCTCGGCGGCTGGCAGGGGCCAGGACCTGAAGCGTTGGGCCCCGTATGGCTTGTTCTCAAAATATATTTTCTCGTTTTTACTATCATGTGGGTGCGATGGAGTTTCCCGCGCCTTAGAAGCGACCAGTTGATGAGTTTCTGCTGGAAAATATTAATCCCGTTCGCACTGGCCAATGTGCTCGTCACGGCGCTCATGCTAACGATACAAAAGATGCTGGCATAATGATACGCTACTTTAAAGACATCCTTGAAGGCGCCTGGAGCCTGGTCGTGGGCCTTGGCATCACGCTGCGTTATCTTTTTAAAAAACCGGTTACGGTCATTTATCCCAAAGAGCGCATCCCGATGAAGCGTTTCAAAGGTCCCATCGCGTTTGTCGTAGATGAGAAGAACGGCGATCACAAATGCATCGCATGCAATGCCTGCATCAAGACCTGCCCGTCGCGCTGCATGTCGCTCGTCGCCCAGAAAAGCGCCGTCGACGGCAAACGTGTGCTGACCGATTTTCATGTGAATTACATGCTTTGCTCTCTCTGCTCGCTTTGCATCGACGTCTGTCCGACCGACGCCCTAAAACATGACGATCCCAATTATGACATGGTCTCGGCAACGCAGGCCGGCATGAACATGGATCTTTTAAAACCATTCATAGACAGGAAAACACCTTTGACACAGATTCCCACCGTCTCATGACATCCTCTCAAATTTCAGAGATCGTCTTCATGGTTCTTGCGGCCTTGACGCTTTTTGGCGGGTTGCTCGCCGTGGCGCTAAAAAATGTTTTTTACAACGCGCTGGCGCTGATCTTATGTCTATTCGGCGTGGCCGGTATCTTTATCTATCTTCAGGGAGAATTCCTCGCCGTCATGGAGGTCATTGTCTACATCGGCGCTATTTCAATCGCCATTATCTTTGCCATCATGCTTTCCCGTCCCATGTTCCAGAAACATATCGATATCGGCGGCAGGCGCATCTTCGCGGCACTCGGCGTATCGGGCCTCCTTTTTTTGGGCGTTGTGCGCATCCTCCGCCGGACGCATTGGAATCTGGTCCCTCAGGAAGGAGACTATTCCATCGACGCTATCGGCCGAACACTCTTATCCCAAGCGGTGCTTCCATTCGAAGCGATCTCGCTCATACTTTTGGTCGCCATCATCGGCGCCTTCATTTTATCTGACAAAAAGGGCGGTGCTTCCAAATGATCAGAAGTCATCCCGAAACTCTCCTCAGTAAACGAGACGGCTTATGGCGAGCCGAGACGAAGCCGGATGAGGAGGCCCTATCCTCTGCGATAGGGACGACGAATACGGCAAAGTCGCAGGCCGTCAGAAGACGTCGCAGTCCGAGGAGGGTTTTGGGATGACTTCTACACTCAGTCATCATTTAGAGACCTACCTGATTCTGTCGACGGCGCTTTTTTCAATGGGAATCTTTGGTCTCCTGTCGCGCCGCAACCTCATCGGAGTGCTCATCTCACTTGAGCTTATTTTGAATTCGGCGAGCATCAATTTTCTCGCGTTCAACCGCTTTTCGATGACCGACAAAGCCGCGGGCCAGACATTCGTCTTGTTTATCATAGCCCTGGCCGCGGCCGAAGTCTGTGTGGCGCTGGCGCTTATTCTTTTGCTTCACCGCCGGTCGCAGACGATCGATATTGATAAAGTAAACGAGTTAAAAGGATAATCATGGAACTTTGGCTTCTTTGGGTCATACAGCTGGCGCCGCTTCTTGCGTTCATAAAAATTCAGCTATGCCCAAAGTCTTTCAAGAAAATTGCACCCATCATCGGTATTCTCGGATCCGCATTGGCCGCAGCGGTGGCACTCTTTCTTTTATGGGTGCATGCGGATGATAAAGGCCTTCTTCCCATCCAGTATTTATACAAATGGCTCGAGGTTGCGGATTTTCGTATCTATTACGGCGTCCCCATCGAGCAGTACGTCATGCGCTTCGGCTTCCTCGTCGATAAATTGAACCTGCTTATGATCGTCATCGTCACGGTGATCAGCTTTTTTGTTCAGGTCTTCTCGGCATACTACATGGAAAGTGACCCTTCACGGCCGCGGTATTTTGCTTTTTTAAGCCTTTTCTCATTCTCAATGACCGGCCTGGTTCTTTCAAACAATCTTATGCAGACGTTCATTTTCTGGGAGCTCGTGGGCCTTTCCTCCTATCTTCTGATTGGTTTCTGGTACGAAAAAAAATCTGCCGGAGACGCCGCGAGAAAAGCGTTTGTATTGAACCGCCTGGGAGACCTCGGATTTTATCTTGGCGTTATCTGGCTCTTTATGATTTTTGGCACCGTTAATTTTCAGAGCTTTGAAATTCAAAAACTACAAACAGCTTTGACTCCAGGAGTCCTGGCTCTGCTGGGCATACTGGTATTCACCGGTATCATGGGAAAATCAGCTCAGTTTCCTCTGCATGTCTGGCTGCCGGATGCCATGGAAGGTCCCACGCCGGTGAGCGCATTGATCCATTCGGCTACCATGGTGGCCGCGGGCGTCTTTCTTTTGGCTCGTGCTTTTCCGCTTTTTTCCGCTTCTCATGTCACCATGAATTTCATTTTAGTCATAGGCTCGCTCACGGCTATTACGGGTGCCTGTCTTGCTACGATTCAGAGAGATATCAAAAAAATTCTGGCGTATTCCACGATCAGCCAGCTCGGACTCATGGTCATGAGTATGGGTGCCGGTTCGTCGGTGGCCGGCATGTTTCATCTCTCAACCCATGCTTTTTTTAAATCTCTTCTTTTCTTGAGTGCCGGTGCTTTCATACATCATTTCCATTCCAATGATATCTGGGAGATTGGTAAAAAAGGCGGAAAAAAAGACATTCTTACGATGGGCGTACTCTGTATTGGACTACTTTCACTTTCAGGCATCTTCCCCTTCGCCGGGTTTTTTAGTAAAGACATGATACTGGAAACCCTTAAGGAGAGAGGCGCTGTATTTTATTGTACGGCGCTTTTCGTAAGTTTTCTCACGGCCTATTATTCCTTCCGCCTTCTTTTTGTGATCTTATTTTCACGGTCCGAAGCGCCTGGCGGCCATGATCTCCATAACGAGCGTAAGGAAACTTTCGTTATGTCGCTTTGCCGTGTGCTTCCTCTCATTTCACTGGCGGGCATTTCGCTTTGGGTCGGTTCGCTCGGTACACCCGTGGGCCATTTCAAGATTTTGCATTGGCTGGGCGGACATGAAACACATTTTGATAAACAGATCTTCATGACAACAACGGGCCTCATCACCGCCGCTCTACTTATCGCTTTCTTCCAGTTCCGTAATCCTGCGACCGCTGAAGAAAAACTCCAAACCAGTAAAAACCTCGTCAAATTTGTGCTTGAAAGAAATTTTTTCATGGACGATATCCTGGGATTTATTGTAAAACGGGTCGGGCTCGTTTTCGCGAAGATGCTCAACTGGTTCGACCGCACGATTATCAATGAAATGATGGTCAATCAAAGTTCGTTCAGCGTGATGCGGCTCGGCCGCGTCGCGTCCAAACTGCAAAACGGCTTGCTGCAGAACTACCTTTTGTGGGCAGTTGGCGCGGGCGTACTCATAATTTTCTACACACTGCGATGATACACTTCCCTATTCTTAGCTCCATACTGCTTTGCCCGGTCATCGGACTATTTCTTGTGCTTCTCACACCGCGCAAATACGAGAATGTGATCCGCGTCGTTTCGGCCGTTTCGGCGCTGGCAAGTCTCGCGCTGTCTGTGTGGCTATGCTTCCTTTTTGATCCGACCAATCCGAAATTTCAGTACGTCGAACACATCGAATGGGTCAAAGCCTACGGTATCCATTACTCCAATGCCGTGGATGGTCTCAACGTCTCGATGCTGCTGCTCACCGCGATCGTGATCTTCTGCGGAACGCTGGTTTCGTGGACGGTAACGTACCGCGTGAAGGACTTTTACGCGAACCTGCTCTTCCTCGTCGTCGGCGTATTCGGTGTTTTCATGACAACCAATCTTTTCTTTTTCTTTCTGTTCTATGAAGTAGCGGTAATCCCGATGTATTTATTGATCGTGGTGTGGGGCTCCACCAATAAGCAATACGCCGCCATGAAACTGACGCTCTACCTGCTCCTCGGGAGCGCCCTCATGTTCGCGGGATTCCTTTATATCTACAGCATGCCCGGAGCGGGCACATTTGACCTGCTCCAGATCAAAGAACAGGTGCAATTTTCACCTCACATCCAGAACATTCTTTTCGCGGCGCTTTTCCTGGGCTTTGGTGTGTTGGCGGCCTGCTTTCCTTTCCATGTATGGTCTCCGGACGGCCACGTAGCCGCTCCGACCGCCGCAAGCATGCTGCATGCCGGTGTCCTCATGAAACTGGGTGCTTTTGGCATCCTGCGTATCGGCGTATACCTTTTGCCCGATGGCGCGCAATATTGGTCGCACACGATTGCGGTGCTGGCACTTTGCAACATCGTATACGGAGCCATGGTGGCGACTCAGCAGAAAGATCTCAAATACATGATCGGTTTCTCAAGTGTCAGCCACATGGGCATCGTGCTTTTGGGTATCGCTACGATGAATCCCATAGGCTTCAACGGCGCCATTTTTCAAATGTTCAGCCACGGCATCATGACGGCGCTCTTTTTCGCTTGCGTCGGGTTTATCTACGATGGGTGCCACACACGCATGTTGGATGAACTAGGCGGCCTTTCAAAACAGGCTCCAAAAATATCCGCATTTTTTATCCTGGCCGGACTTTGCGGTCTGGGACTTCCGGGTATGGGCAGTTTCGTGGCTGAGCTTTTGGTCACCATCGCGGCCATAAGCACTTTCCCATGGATCGGGATCTCGTCTATCGTGGCGCTTCTCATCACGGCGTATTATGTGTTGACGGCCGTACAAAAAACCTTTTACGGACCCGTCAACCATCATCACTCGGACTTCAAGGACATTAATTTTTTCCAATTCATTCCGCGCGCCATTTTAGTCGGAGTGCTTTTTTTCTTTGGTATTTTCCCGCAGATCTTCATTCACTGGATATCTATTTCAACCAAAGTACTACTGGGCGGTGCGTAAATGAACTGGGTGCTTTTCATTCCTGAAACGGTCTTATCGCTTGTTATCGCAGCAGCGCTGGTGTGGAGCATTTTTGGAAAACCTCTGGAATCCATCGTCTTCCGTTTTTTTGCCATTGCGTCTTCGCTCATTCTCGTAGGTGTGTGCATTTATTCGACTCCCAATTCGGGTACGCTGTTCCACGGAACTTATCGAGTCGACTTTTTCTCGCAGATTGTAAAAATAGCGCTCTCTCTGTGCCTTTTGGCTTCAGCGTTCTTCTCGAATGAATCCTCTTTCATAGAGGAAGATAAGCGGCCCGAACATTTCTTTTTCCTGTGCGCATCCACGTTTGGTCTCATGATGATGGCCAGCGCCGCGGACATTCTGACGCTTTATATTGCGATGGAGCTTTCTTCTTATTCTCTTTATACGCTGACGGGATTCGGCCGCAACAAACGGTCTGCGGAAGCCGGGACAAAATATCTTCTGTTTGGCGCGGCAACCAGCGGTTTTCTCTTATGGGGCTTTAGCCTTATGACGGGTCTTGCGGGCAGCACCTCTTTGACCATCGTTGCCCAAAAAATGCCTCTCTTAATGGCCGAACCCGCGTTTGTGTTGGCGCTTTTGTTTGTCTCGTTTTCTTTCTTATTCAAACTCTCTGGCTTTCCGATGCATTTCTGGGCGCCTGATACTTATGAAAGCGCCTCTACGCCGGTCACCGGATTCATCGCAACTGCTTCAAAAGTTGCGGCCGTAGCGATTCTCATCCGCATTTTCCAATGGATAGGCATTCCGCCGGCGTTCGTATCGATACTGGGGGCACTCGCCTTTATTTCCATGACGCTGGGTAATTGCGTGGCGCTTGTTCAAAAAGACGTAAAAAGGCTTTTGGCTTATTCCAGCATTGCTCAAGCAGGTTATATTCTCGTAGGACTTCTTTCGGGGACCTTCGAAGGTTATTCTTCGGCACTTTTTTATGGCTTAGCTTACGGTCTCATGAACGCAGCCGCTTTTATGGTCGTTATCTATGTGGCTAAAGTTATTCATCACGACAATCCTCAAGTTTCGCATTTTGACGGACTCGCTGAACGTTCACCCTTCTTAGCGCTGATACTGCTTTTAAGTCTTTTGTCGTTAGCCGGTATTCCACCTTTGATCGGATTCACCGGAAAATGGATACTTTTCTCAGCTGCCATGAACCAAGGCCACTGGTTTCTAGTCCTCTGGGGTGTACTCAACAGCGTCGTGTCCCTCTTTTACTATTTGACACTGGTTAAGCACGCGTATCTTGAAAAACCAAAGGACTCGAACCTTATTGTCCTTCCGCTTCACATGAAGCTCGTAGGATTTTTCTTCTTGATAGGACTGGTGGGTGTGGGCTTTTATCCCGATGCTCTCATCGGCTGGACGCGCGACGCCATTCGCTTAAGTTTTCTTTTCTAGGAACGGGCGGAAACCGTCGAAACGGTATTGCCTTTCATGGAAGGGATGAGAATCTCGTCCTTCTTTCTGTCATAAGAAATATCTGCGGGCGTGACCAGTCCCGACCGGGTCATGGTGATCGCCCCGCGACCCATGCGAGTGATCTTAAAAATCTCACCCTTTTCAAAACTCGAAATGTAAAGATTGCCCGCGTTGTCATAATCAAGGCCGTCGAGCTTATCAAAACCACGTTTCAACACGTGAATACCACCCATACGGTCGATCTCAAGAATCTGGCCCGAAACCCAGGTCACGACCATGAGATTACGCGTTTTAGGATTAACCACTAATCCGTTGGGGCCGGCCAGAAGCGGACTTTCCTTGAATAGCGTCGTTTCGTAATCTTTATTCGTATCGATGCGGAAGATCTGGTTCGTCATGGTATCGCTCACGTATAAAATGCCCTGGCTATCTGCGGCCAAGTCATTTAAAAATTTCACATGAAAGCTAGATAGGTCGAGCAACACTGAAGGCTTTCCGGTCTCTTTATTGAATGCTTTTACGCTATCGATGTCGGCCGTAAAAATATTATTGCCGATGAGCGCAAGGCCCTTGGGCGCATGAAGTATCATCTCTTCTTTACGGGAACCTGCAAATTTTTGGATGACGGTATTGCCGTCCGGGCTGATCTTTGAGATGTATCCATTACTGTCCTTTTCTGCAAATTCACCGTTGATGTTGGAAACATAATACGAACCATCGTCAGCGTCAACAACGGCACTTTCGGGCGTCTCAAAATTAGAAAGTGTGAAAGCGAAAACAGGCGTCGCGGACAACACAAATAAAAAAATAAGATATAAAAATATCGACCGTTTCATAGTCAGGATTATATCAGATACTGGCATTCACGCAGAAGAGAAAACCTTTGAGATAATAGGTTTCCGGTATGAACGGATTGATAGGATGATCCACGGACTGTTTCATAAAGCGGATGAGCTTGATCTCTCGTTTCGTATCAAAGGCAGCAGACATTGCGGTGCGCATCAAAAGATTATCGTCGATGTGGTAGGAGCATGAGAACACGGCCAAAAGCCCGTCGGGTGCTAAAATTCGCATGCTTCTCAGAATAATCTCCTTAAAGCCCGACAGCGCAGACTCGACCGCGTCCTTTCTTTTAACAAATGAAGGCGGGTCTAAAATCACCAGGTTAAATTTTTGTTTTCCCTGCTCAAGCGCCTTAAGTTCATCGAAGCAATTGGCCGTTTTGAATGAAAGTTCTTTTTCGGTCAGGCCGTTGAGCATGCGGTTGGATTCAGCAAGGCGGATGGCTTCTTCCTGAGCATCAACGCCCAGCACCTCACAACCCATTTTTGCCAGATGCAGTCCGAATCCGCCGGTATAACAGAAGCCGTCCAAAACCCTCATCCCGGGCTTTGCCCATTCCTTTAAAGCGATCCGGTTCTCCCGCTGGTCGAGATAAAGTCCCGTTTTGTGCCCGGCACCCAAAGGCACTGAAAAACGCACATCGGCTTCCTGCACAATCTGCTCGGCGCCGCAGCTCTGCTCGATCCATCCCGTTCGTTCGGATAGCCCCTCGAGCTTCCTGGAACCGGAATCACTTTTTTCATAAATACCCTTAACCGGTAAAAGTTCCTTCA
Source organism: Candidatus Omnitrophota bacterium (assembly GCA_023248025.1). GTDB lineage: Bacteria > Omnitrophota > Gorgyraeia > 2-02-FULL-51-18 > 2-02-FULL-51-18 > JAHFFI01. The sequence goes on along the minus strand of JAHFFI010000002.1, from coordinate 31,094 downwards.
ACACGCTAAGAATGACATCCCTTAAGACCTCCATGCCAAGGGTCAGGAACTGAACGATCAACACCTCGCCGTACTGATCAACGATGAGGCCCGGCAGATCGTCCGATTCGCTGGATACGAGGCGCATCGCATTGGTGTCTTTCACGAATTTTTTTCTGAACGCCACCGCTTTCGATATTTTTTCTCTAAAAAAGGATGCGTCAATAGCCTGCGGCTGCTTCGTCAGGAGCCGCACGGTAATCTCCGATCTCGGATTGAGGTAGCCTCGCCCCAGAAAACGCTTGCCGTGCGAATACACATCTACAATCGTGCCCGGCGTCAGTTCAGTCGGAATAGATTGGATTTGACTACGGAATATCCAGGGATGACCGATGCGTGAACGTCCAGGAGGTGTTTTTTTTAATGCGATAGAAAGTGGCGTCATTTACGATTTCTTTAATTTTTTATCAAAAGGTCTGTTAAAACCGTGCTGGTCTGCTTTCTTTTCCCAAAGTATATTTTCCGCATCACCCCGGTATTCTTTCATTTCACTCACGAAACTCTCGGGTTTCATCACACTCACACCTTTGCCGCGCACCATGCGCGTAAGTGCCGTATCCTGCGTCACAACAACCAGTTTGGATTTGAGGTAATTGTCGTAAACATATTTTTCGATGAACGTATCGGCAGTCGCAGACTTGGAATAGAATACCTTCATTTGCGCGCTTTCGAAAGCACCAAATTCAGCCTCACTTCCCACGCCATCCAAAACTACGGTGACCTGGGAAGCTGAAAGCGACGCGAAATCTGCCAACATCTGTAGGAGTTTTTCACGACTAACCGGGGACTTCTTGGGATGACTATTCTCTAGCCAATGGAGGAGGTTGTATCCGTCTATGACCCATTCGTCTCTCATGAGCCATATTATAAACGAGAAATGCCCGTAAGACTATCTGTGTTCCATACGTTTTACGAGGTAAGCGTCCAGCAAATCTTTCTTGCTTCTCCACCTGCCGCCAATCTTGAAGCCGGGAAGCACGCCTTTTTTAAGCCACCGGTAAACGGTCATTTCATGCACACCCAGATATTTAGCTACTTCTTTCGTAGTCATTATCTGCGTGCGTTCCGGTCTTTGGCCTTCCCTCATCTTCGGTTCGGCACCATTCGTATTCATGGGTCTATCTCCCTTGAACCCTATCATAGCTTGGGTCCTTTCTTTAGCACATTTCAACCTTAACTAGTGAAAGTGTAATATAATAATCATTAATTGTCAATATTTTTAAGTAAAATTAATCAATTTTATTTAAAATACTGTAACTATTAATACACAACCCGTGTGTTCTTAATTGGTTATGGCGTTAAAAGGCGAGAATATATTTATTTATTTGAAGAGACTTAAAAGGCCCTTAGTGGTCTTTTCGGCTTGGTCGACCCCATCCCCTACTAGACCAAGGCCCTTAGACAAAGCGCCTGCCGCACCATCCTGAAACAGGCCCATATCCAGATTGGCCAAACGTGCGATTGAAGTGCGTGTCAAAGCCTCGACCATAATGAGGCTTATAACTGCGGATGGATTTTGGATATTGGTGTACATACGGTCCTTAATATTAATATCAAAAACCTGTTCGACGGGCTTTTCACCCTGTGAATAATCTCTGTATACCACGCGGCCTATGGACATCTTCAAACGGTCAATCTGAAGCATGGGCGCTTTGCCTGCGGATGCCTTCTGGGATCCGGCCTTCTCTTTTTGAGTAGGTTTTAAGGCGTCGACATTTAATTTCCCCTCGCGATTCTTAATAACAACGATCTCTTTCACATTCAAATCAATGTCCTTAAAATGAAGGCGGCTCTTTGTGAGATCGCCCGGCTCCAGATCAGCATAGATGCGAGAAATATCGGCCAGATTCTTCTCACGAAAATGCGAGGGGTTGCCCAGGCGAAAATCACGGATGTCTATTGACGCTTTGAAGAGGCTTAAATGGGTGCTGCCGATTCGAACTGGAACATGAGCTGTATTCGCGATCGCACCGGATAATACCGCTTGAACGAGGCTATTTTTTGCAAAACTTAAGACAAAAATAATGACAACTAATAGGACGACCAGTTTCGCAAATTTTTTCATGAATGTATTATACCGCATCGGCGCCGGTTTGTCCCGTACGCAGCCGCATGACTTGCTCAAGGTCGATCACCACCAGCTTGCCATCCCCCAACTGCCCGGTTTGGCACACTTTCGTGATAATACCTACTAAACCGTCCACTTCTGAGTCTTTGCAGTAGATCTCAATCTTAGTCTTGGGGAGAAAAAGATAAGCTTCTGGCCTCGTTTGTTCATTGCCGAAACCTTTCACTTCGGAAACGGTCATACCACCCACGCCGTGCAGACGAAGTTCTGCTTCCAACGCGCCTAGCATTTTATTCTGAATAACGCATTCAATTTTTTTCATGGGATTTCGTCCGCTCCTTTGCGTACGAATAGGATAACCTACGTTTGTGACGGACGTATTTCTAAAATATTAAGATGACAGTCGCGTCAATATATTCTCTGGAGGCGGGCTTGGAAGCGCAGAAAAACACAGAAATTATTAATACAACAACGCTTCTTGCACCTTGGCTTTAAGTTTTTCAAGCGATAGACCGCCCTTTTCAAATAAAGCGAAATAACCAAGCCCTCTAAAACGTTCCTCCACTTCTTCGGCCACGCAGCCGGTGACAACGATGATGCGCACCGTCGGCAGGATGTTCTGCAGGATAGGCAAAAACTGGTCACCATTCACGATCGGCATGTTGAAATCCAGCAGAACAACTTTTGGCTTCTCTCTTTTAAAGATATTGATGGCGTCTTCGAGATTGGTGGACATATACACCTGATAGCCTTGGCCGCGGAAATAAGACGAAAGCGTCTTGGCAAATTCCACTTCATCATCTACGATCAGAATAGGCTCTTTCATGATTCCTTCAATTCCTCGTGTGTATGCGTTGTCGGCTCAATGTGCACGATAACGTCCGTCACGCCCTCTATGCCTGCGCGAATATCACGCTCGATCACGTTCGAAAGCCCGTGCGCTAATTCTACCGACATCGCCGGGTCAACCAGCACATGCAGGTCGATGTAAATATCTCCGGTCCGGCCGCGCGTCCGGATCTCGTGACAATCTTCTACGCCGGCTATTTTTCTGACAAGCGCTTCAATAACCTTGCTGTCAACCGCGACTCGGTCACAAAGAACGCCGGCATTATGTTTAAGTATACCAAAAGCCGCATACGCTATGAGAGCAGCGATGAGCACCGAAAAAACGCTGTCCACCCAAGGAATATGCAGCAGAATACCGGCCAATGCCGCAAAAACCGCTAAGCTCACAAAAATATCAGTGATGGTATGCCACGCATCACTCAGTAAAAGCTCGCTGCGAAGTTCTCTGCCCCTTTTGCGCTCATACCAGGCCGTGAAAATATTCACGGCCAGGGTCAACGCCATCACCCCAAAACTCCAAGAAGTGACTTCGGGCTGTCTGGGATGCCTGAAAGAATTCCATGCTTCCCTAATAATGCTGAAAGAGGCCGCAAAAAGAAAAAAGGAAAGTATGATAGCGGCCAGCGTTTCGTATTTCCAGTGGCCGTAGGGATGGGTGGGATCATCCGGCCTGGCAGCCGCCCGAATACCGGCAATACCGACTATATTTGAGCTGCCGTCAGACAACGAATGAAACCCGTCAGCCACGATAACTATGCAGTGGGTCAGATAACCAAACACCAGCTTAAAAAGAGCAATTCCCCAATTCAAGAAAAGCGTCAGCCATAGAACATACTCGATTTGACGCGCACGCTGACTCCGTTCAGGAAGAGAAATGCCGTGATTCGCGCCCATGGGCCCTTAGCGAACTACTTCTTTTTTTCTTGGGGGCTTTTATCTATTTCTTTCAAAAGATAGGTATCCAGCACATCTTTCTTGGTGCGCCACTGTCCGCCGACCTTGAAACCCGGCAACTTCTTTTCTTTTAAAAGCCGGTACACGGTCATGGTGTGAACACCCAAGTACTTTGCAACCTCGCGCAGCGTCATGATCTGAGTGCGCTGCGGTCTTTTGTCTCTATTATCTTCTAACATGAGTAAACCTCTTTTTAGTATCCCTTCACACGATCGAATGGGATTAACAACATTCTACCACTTTCTTTTTATATTTCAACTAATTTTAATCAAAAATGACTATTCATGACTTGGTGGGTAATGGGAGCTTTTGAGCCCATGCCAGGGCCTCTTCGCGGGTGCGAATACGGCCTTCCAACTGCTCTTCTTCGAGGAGTTTAAGAGCTTGTCCTATCACGGGGCCTGAGGCATGTCCCAAAGCCATGATATCATGCCCGTTCAAAAGCGGTTTTGGCTTGATCTCTTCCTGGGAGAAGGTTTTTAGCTTTTTTTTCAAAAAACGCCAGTTCGAAATATCTCCGTGACTTGCCAAGCAGTCTACGCGGTGCTGTTCGAGCTCTGTTTCGAAGGTCTCGCGCTGCATAAATTTTTTGAGCGTGCTTTCTCTCATCTGCTTTACGTCCTTGAAGCGCATATGCGCGTCCACACAGGCCACCACCTTGTCTTTCCAGTCATTGGGAAAACGCAAACGCTCCAAGATCTTCTCAGTCATCTTGGCGCCGACCCGGTCGTGGCCATTGAAACGGATACGATCGGCGCGTTTGAATGTCGGGGGTTTCCCCACGTCATGCAGAAGACACCCGAAGGCCAGGATAACCGATGGGTTCTTTAAATGTTTCAATAGAAGCTTGGTATGCACATAGACATCCCCTTCCGGGTGAAATTTACGCGGCTGCTGCACGCCTTTCATGCATTCGACTTCGGGGAGCACTTCTTTTAATAATTTCGACTTATCGAGCAAGGTGAGCGACAACGCGGGGTCGGACCCCGTGAACATCTTTACGAGTTCATCACGCACACGCTCGTTGCTGACTTTATGGATGGTCTTGGATAATTTTTGGATGGCGGCCAGCGTTTTGGATTCAATCTTAAATCCCAACACACTCGCGAAACGGACGGCCCTCAGCATGCGCAGCGCGTCTTCGGTAAAACGCTTCTTTGGGTCTCCGATGGCACGGATGATCTTTTTTTTCAGGTCTTTCTTGCCTTCTACCCAGTCCATCACTTCACGCTTCAAGGGGTCGTAAAAAAGCCCGTTGACTGTGAAATCACGACGCAGTGCGTCTTCTTTGGCATTGGTAAATCGCACACCGGTCGGATGGCGGCCATCCTGATAGCCCTTATCGGCGCGGAAAGTGGCCACTTCAAAAGAATGCTCTTTGAGGAGGACAATCATGACACCAAATTTGGCGCCCACAGGGACGGTTCTAGAAAAAAGTTTCGCGATATCCTCGGGAACGGCATTCGTCGCAATATCGAAATCTTTGGGCTTTTTTCCCAAAAGCAGGTCGCGCACGCAGCCCCCGACAAAATAGGCCTCATAGCCTTTGGCTCTGAGCGTCTTCACGATTTCTATCGCTACCTGTTTTTTTTCAGTCACCTGCATCTCCCAAAAAAGGAGAAACTCTTACTGCGACCTTACGCTTTCTAGGCCGCCGTAAGAGTTCTCATCGATTACTTTTTATATTAATTTAAAGTTTTCTCGCCGGGCTTCCAATCGCAGCCGGTCAGTTTACCGGTCTGAAGCGCCTGTAGCGTCCTGAGTGTTTCGGGAACGCTGCGGCCGACTGGCAGATCATTCACCGTCGCGGATTTTAAAATGCCGTTCTGATCGATAATGAACGTGCCGCGAAGCGCTATCCCCTTATCTTCAATCAGCACGTTGAAATTCCGGGAGACTAGATGGTTGGTATCGCCCAGCATCGGAAACTGCACCTTGCCCAGCCCGTTATCCACCCAGGCTTTATGGGAATAAACACTGTCGGTGCTGACTGAGATGACATCGGCATTCAATTTCTTGATTTCACTATAATGCTGGTTGAAGCCCTGGATCTCGGTCGGACAGACAAAAGTAAAATCCAAAGGATAGAAAAACACCACAAGCCACTTGCCTTTATAATCCGACAACTTTACATCTTTAAAGCTGCCGTCCGGCATGAGCGCCTGACCCGCAAAATCCGGGGTTTTCTGGCCGATTTGTAACTTTTCTTGAATACCAGCTGACATGAATTTTACCTCCCCATTAATAACAAGTGATTATACCCACTAACCAATACCCTGTCCAGAGGGGGAATTTCCAGGTCCCGGACCCCGGAAGTAGTCCTTTGGGTCGACGCTCGGATTTCCCCTCCGAGGAAATCTCTCGCTCGGTTGAGATTGGCTCGTGTGTAAGAGTAGGTTTCCATGGCTCGCCAATCTCAAACGCGCCCCCAAGGACCACTTCCGGGGTCCTAGACCATTCGCTAATGAGAGTTCTATTAAAACAAAGAGAACCCGACGGGTGGCGAAGGGAATGCTCTATTTGCCCGGAGCCGCTAATAGACGGCGAGGACAAATAGACCTTGTCCTTTGACAGGACCCGGCGGTTACAGCAATGGCTGTACTATTGCAACGATGTCGCCTAACACTTCCGACGAGTGGCGGTTTAAATATGTTTACGGATGTGAATAAGTTTTAGCAGGGGTGGGATGTCTTTTTTAAGGCATAGGCGCGGTGCTTCACGCATCACCGCGGACGTACTGGCCGCGACGCCAAGTCTGGCAGAGTCTTTGATACTCTTTTTTTGATATAGCCCTAACGCAAAACCTCCTATCAAAGAATCTCCGGCACCCACTTTGCTTCTTACTTTGACCCGCGGGGTGGTCACACGAAATGTTTCATCATGAGTGACAAACAATGCGCCTTTGCTGCCCAAGGACACCACGACTATAGAAATGCCTTTTTTTATAAGACTCCGACCCGCCGCCTCAAAATCTCTCAAGGAACGCAATCGCTTACCCACAAGACGCTCTATTTCGTATTCATTGGGTTTGATCATAAAAGGTTTGGCTTCAACACCCAATCGAAGGGCTTCATTGTCCGTATCCAGAATGCAACGCGCACCTTCTTTTTGTAATTTATGAATAATCTCAGCATAAAGTGAAGGCCTCATGCCGAGGGATAAGCTTCCGCCCAGCGCCCAAAGAAAGGGTCTGGGACGTACCGACAAAAGATGCTTTACGAATTTGCGGATAGCCGCTCCCCCGACGTGGGGACCCGGCGAACTGATGCGCGTCTGCGTATTGTCACGGCGGTCCGTCAGAACGATGTTCATACGCGTCTCTCCTTCAACGGGCATAGCGTAAAAAGGAATATCGAGTCTTTCGAGACCCTGCTTCCATATTTTACCCATCAGTCCACCCGTCAACGAATACGCGAACGTGGGGCCGCCGAGCTCTCTGACAACCTTGGAAACATTCACCCCTTTTCCGCCCGGGTACCTGATAACATCCAGCGCGCGGTTGGTGTCGTCTTTTACAAGTCCCGATACGATAATATTCTGATCAATGGAAGAATTGAGTGTAATGGTTGCGATCATAATAAACTACTGGGTCCCGATGCCGGCCCCAAACAGGACTTTTCTTTTGTCTTGAAAGACGACGCTTGTTTTATTCCTCTGCTCTCGAGAAAGCCCCTCATAATCCGACCTTCGCATAAGGCAATACAAGGATTTGTGCTGCTCCACACTTTTCCAAAATTCATCCCGTGTCACCCAAGCCTTCTTTCCGTCCGGATCGCTTTTATCCGCCAGCTCAAGCTCACCGGCCAGACCCACCAGTTTCACCGGTTTTTTCAGATAGAACCGAAAATCATAAAATGGCCCCGGATGGTCGTAAATAAAAACCTGGTCGCTGCTTTTTAGCCTAGGTGACAGCGTCTCGGCAAAATAGCGGGTTGTGTAGTCTTGATTGACTACGTCCATCACATACGAAAAAACCAGTGACAGACTGCCTGTCGTAAGCGTTAACATGTAAAAGAAAAGGTCGCGCCGCCCGCGACGAAGAGCACGAATCGCCGCAACACTTCCCGCCACCGCTACACCCGCCATGATGCGAAAATAAACAGCCGTATCGGGATTAAAACGCCCCTCGGCTAACGCAAAGATCTGAGTCGATGCCACGAGAAACCCCACCGCGAGAAAAATAAGAATCGTAACAGGCCCGATGACCGGCCAGACGGTATTTTTAGATACGCTTTCGTCGGACCAATCACGCCAGACCCGGCCAAGCACCAAACAAAGCAGTGGGATCGCGGGCAAGATATAAGTCGGCAGCTTTGTTTTTGAGAGCGAGTAGAATACCAGTATCCCCGCGCTAGAAAGAACTGAGAAAAAAAACGCATTTTCGCGCATTTTTTGGCGAATGAGTCCCGTTGCGCGCTTTAAGGGATGCCAGATCACAGTCCATGGCATAAAAATAGCCGGTATAACCCACAGGTAAAAATACCAGCTCTCCTGGTGTTCAAATTGGCTCGAGGCAAACCGCTTGAAGTGCTCATGGATGAAGAAAAACTCTAAAAATTTCGGTTCCCTGATAGCAATGAGAACAAACCAGGGTCCTACGATCGCCAAAAAGATGGCAAAACCCGCGAAAAGACGGATCGGTCTAAAAAATCCCCACGTCCTCCGGACCGCGGCCATATATAAAAGAATAGCGAGAGCCGGTATAACCAATCCCGCCATACCTTTGGTCAGAAATGCAAGACCGGCGGATATATAAAAAAACACATAATACAGATTCCTTTCAGACTCCTCCAAAGTAGCCAAAAAAAATGAAAAAAGCGCCGCTGTAATAAAAAAAGTGAAGACCATGTCAATCAAAAGATACCGACCCACCTGCAGGAACCAAAAATTCGTCATCAGTAATAGCGCCGTGAAAACCGCCGTGCGTTGTCCCATTGTCCTTTTTGCAAAAAGAAATGTGATGCCAACGCTTAAAAACCCGAAAAACGCCGGCACCAGACGCGCTGCGGTTTCATTAAAACCAAAAAGTTTAAAAGAAAGCGCGACAAGCCAGTAAAAAAGAATGGGCTTGCGTAAATAGTCCACGCCATACAGCTGAGGTTTGATCCAGTCGCCGCTTGTCACCATATTTCTGGCGATCTCGGCGTATCGGCCTTCATCCGGATTCCGGAATGAACGGTCTCCCAGATGAAAAAAGAAAAAGAAAGCGGCCAATGACAATACGAGAAAAAAAATCGTTTTATTTTTCACTAAGGCATCAGCGCGTCATCGCGCAGCTCCATGAAATTCTTCATCCATTCCTGCCAGGACAGATAATCGTCATAATGCATGCGCCTTGCGGCCGCGGCCGTCTCATGCGCTTTGATCCAATACCCAAAACCTTCTTCTCCGCGCTGAAACGCGTCTCTGCCTTTGGTGGGACGCGGCGCCCATCGGACACTTTCGCTGTAAACGCTTAAAAGCGTTCCTTTCTCGGACGTCGTCACGCCGAATCCGCCGGAATGAAGTTGTATCGTCAGATGCGGTGTTGAAATAAATATGACGTCACCCGCAGCGGCGCGCTTGACTGAATTTTCTATGGGCGGCTGCACCTCATTCTCGCACAAAAAAAATACGGACCCCTTTTCGAGATAGACCTTTAGCGGGTTTTCTGACAAAACAATCAGAAGCGATTTCGGTGTAAGCTGTGCACCCGCGTGAAAGCTGGAATCCAGGCCGATCTGAACGGTGCTCTTTTCCGAAGTGCGGAGTTTTGTTCCTTTTTTGAGCAGTAACCCTTTTGTAAGCGGTCTCCAGGCGGCGGCTCCGGGGCGACGGTGCTCCGCTTTTCCAGACACAGCCATCACGCGCTGCCATGGGAGCCCTTCCGCAATAACCGGAGAACAGAGAAGGCACAGAATAAAATACGCAAACATTATTTTAGTCGTCATTTTTTCTTGGCTTTTTCCAGCGCTTTGCGGCAATAAAAATGAATGGAACGCGTGAGTTTAAGCTTTGAGCTCGTCAGCTCCTTGGCCGAAAACCAGCCGTATTCGCGATGCTCTCTTTCATGCAGGCGCACTCGATCAGACAAAGCGGTTCCAAAATAAACAAAAGCGGTGTGTTTATGGACGTCCGTGATACGGTGAGCGTCTAGGTATTCCGGTGTTAATAGCGGCTTCACGCCCGGATGGACAATGTTGGGCCTGGAAGCAAGGATTTTAACTTCGAGACCGCATTCTTCTTTGATCTCGCGGTAAAGCGCTTCTTCCGGATCCTCATCGAGCTCAACATGCCCTCCTATCGGAAGCCATTCCTTGTATTTTTTATGATACACCAAAAGTACTTTTTTTCGGTGGACAATGAATACCGAAACCACATAATCGTAACACTCGTGGATGTGGGACATTAGTGACGGAGAAGAAGCAGCGTAGCCAGGGCGAAATAAGTGAAATTGCTGATAATGTCGGTGATGGTGGTAATCAGGGGTCCTGTAGCCGTCGCGGGATCGATGCCCAGGCGATGAAAAACAATGGGCTCGATGGCGCCCATGGTAGCGGCCACCGTCATGGACGTGCCCATTCCGATCGCGACAATCAAGCCAAACTCGACGCCGTATTGATGGCCATAAACGGTGTAAGCAAACAAAGAAAGTGCCAAACCATAAATAACACCCAGCATGACGCCTACGCGGAATTCACGAAGAATGGCTCTGACCTGGTCAATTTTGCTCTCCAAATGCCCAAGGGCCAAGCTTCTCACCATGATGGTCGCCGATTGCGAGCCAACGTTGCCTCCCATACCTGCGATCAGCGGAGAAAATGAAGCGAGCGCAACCACCTTCGCCAGCACCGGTTCAAAATGATGAATAATAAGCGAAATAAGAAATCCGCCGCATAACGTCACCAGAAGCCACGGCATACGAAAAAATACAATCTTGAACGCGGATTCTTCGCGCAAATCCTTTGCGCGCGTACCGGCCATCTTGGCGATATCCTCGGTGGCTTCTTCACGCATCACCGACAATACATCTTTAAGCGTAAGGATACCGAGCAGGCGACCCATTTCATCCACAACGGGCGCTGAATTTAAACCGTATTTCGTGAAAAACTTAGCCGCTTCTTCCTGGTCCATTTCCGGCCCGAGCTTGATGCCTTCGACCGATGACATGAGCTCTGAAAGCACTTCATCGGGAGGAGCCGCAACAAGATCCTGGAAAGACAAAGCGCCGATCACTTTTCCTTCTTCGTTCGTCACGAAAAGCGAATAAAGATGCTCCTTCTGTCCCGGACGCAATATGGCCTGCAATCGAAGCAGCGCCTGTTTGGCAGTAACCTTGGGACCCAGCTTTACGAATTCGGGATGCATTTTATTGCCAATCGTGTTTTGCGAGTATTGCATAATAAGGTCAATGTGGGCCAAATGCTCCTGGCGCTTGATGAGGCCTGTCATTTTTTTCACGAGGCGGGGTGACATTTTATTGAAGATCTTGGCCAGATCCGGCGAATGCATGTTTTCTAAAAGCGGGGCTACATTTTCAGAGGCGTTGTCTTCGCTGAGCATCGACAAAAGCTTCCGTTGGTCTTCCACGTCAAGGATCTCAAAAAGCTTGAGCGCCGCTTTGGCAGGCAGAAGCTTAAAAACCTGGAGTCGCTCTTCCTCGTCGAAACGAGGCCACAGATCTGCGAAGTCGAGTGGGTTGCATTCGCGCAGAACCTGCTTAAGAAGCGTGTAATTCTTATCTTTCAGAAGTTCTTTTAATTCCGGAAAAAGCAGGGCTACGGATTGAGGCTGCTGCATATTATTTATCTAAGTTTCATCGCGTTTTAAAATTATAATATCCCAGCACTTCGACCGGGCATTTGGAAAGCGAGACCAGCCGATCATGGTGTTTGTCCATGAACCGGCGGTGGAATTTTTCATTCTGCCACATATAAAAGGAAGCATAATGGCCCTTTTCATTGGTTCTCGAGAGCGTGTGATAACCGAGGTAGCCTTTATGTTTGGCCGCCTCTTTTTCCCAGAGACGACAATCCTTCTGATAGACAGGAACATGTTTTTTCTTGATGCGAAAAAGCACCATATGAATGAACATGAGTTCCTATTCTAGCGCAACAGCGCCCAGGTTTTTTCCCCGACGATGCCATCGGCATGTAAATTGTTGCGGCGCTGGAATGCCTTAATGGCTTTTTTCGTCTTGGAACCTGCGCGGCCATCGACAGGGCCCGGATTTAAACCTGCCCTTACGAGCGACTGCTGAACATCCGAAATACTGACTCCGGCGACGTGAATAATATTGCTCGTTTTCGAGCTAGAAGCATAATCTTGCGTCTCGGGAAGGGCTCGGTCACGGCTCGATAATTGCGACTGAAGGTCCTGGATCTCCAGGTTTTTTTGCTGCAGCTGGCCCTGAAGCTCAACGACCTGAGAGTTCTCATCCATTTGAGCCTTGCGCGGTCTTGCGGTGGCACAGCCGGATACAAAAATTGCAGTGACCACTGCCATTGAAATGATTTTAAAATACGGGTATTTCATGAGTTCTCCCCTCTTGTATTTAAACGATTATACCCTCTGAGGGATACCATGCAAGAAAAAATCTCTCAATTTCATGATAAAATGAACAAATGGAATACCTGATCGAAACCCACAAACTCTGCAAGGAGTATCCCGGCGTTCTGGCACTCGATAGTTTGTCAATGCGCCTTGAACGCGGAAAAATTATAGGCCTCCTGGGGCCCAATGGCGCAGGAAAGACGACCGCCATTCATATTTTATTGGGTCTACTTGAAGCCACTTCCGGCGAAGTACAGGTTTTCGGGCTTTCACCGCTCAAAGAACGCCATTCAATAGCCAAACACCTTAATTTTTCATCCGCCTATGTTCAGCTGCCTTCCAATCTCAAGGTCATTGAGAACCTGACGATATTTTCAAAAATTTATAATGTTCCAAACGCCAAGAAAAAAATAAGCCAGCTGCTTGGGCTTTTCGAAATCGAACACTTGGCAAAACGCGTCACCGGAGCGCTCTCCGCCGGAGAAAAGACCCGGCTCAATCTCGCGAAAGGTCTTCTGAACGACCCGGAACTGCTTTTATTGGATGAGCCCACGGCATCGCTCGATCCTGAAATGGCCGACACCGTGAGAAAAACGCTAAAAAAAATACAGCGTGAAAAAAATCTTGGCATTCTTTACACGTCTCACAACATGCCCGAGGTGGAAGAAATCTGCGATCACGTAGTCTTTATCAATCAAGGCAAGACCATCGCGCAGGGCACACCTGCCGACATCACACGTCTTTTCGAGACCCGTACACTAGAGCAGGCCTTCATCAAGATCGTTCGCGGCGATGTCATCTGCGGAAAAAGCCCATGACCCGGTCCTTGGAGCGCATTCTAGGCATGGTCTTAAGATACTCGTATCTTCACAAAAGAAGTCTCCCTCGTACGTTCGAGATTATTTTCTGGCCCGTGATGGAACTGCTCGTTTGGGGATTCGTGTCCGTGTATCTGACACATTTATCGCCGGACAAGTTTACACAAGCCGCGACCGCCCTCATCAACGCCATGATCTTCTGGGATATTCTCTACCGCAGCCAGCAAGGCGTCAGCATTTCGTTCATCGAAGATATCTGGACTCAGAATATAGTGAATCTTCTTGTGTCCCCGCTCAAGATATGGGAATGGGTGGTCTCAACATTTTTATACAGCATGATGAAAACGACGCTGATCACGGTGATCCTGGCGGTGCTGGCCTATTTCTTTTATAAGTTCAGCCTTATCGGTTCTCTTCATTTTTATCTCATTCCGCTTATGATAAATTTATTTTTGTTCGGATGGTCACTCGGTATTTTTACCTCGTCTCTCGTGATCCGATGGGGACATGCGGCCGAAGCGCTTATCTGGGGAGTCCCATTCCTCATTCAGCCGCTTTCGGCGATTTTCTACCCTTTGTCGGTACTGCCGCCGTGGCTTCAGCTCATTTCCAAAACGCTTCCCAGCACTTATGTGTTTGAAGGCATGCGGAGCATCCTTTTGACCCACCAGATCCATCCCCATTTTATACTGATGGCGTTCGGTCTCAATCTCGTTTATTTCATCTTGGCATCGCTTTTCTTCCAGTGGATGTATGGCCAAGCTCGTCGGTCGGGACGACTGGGCCGTTTGGGTACCGATTGACAAATAAAAAAATTGGGGTATAATACTGACTATTAAAGGAAATTAGATGTCACTTAACTCTCAAAAACTCAACGTATTGTCTTTCTGGCGCGCGGCTATTGTACGCCCTGCGACGCCGGTGCTTTGTCATTATTGCATGCACAAGCGCACAGACAGTGGGTTGGGAGGAGATCTCTAAAGTAAGCATCTAGTTCGGCTCGATAGCATTTCCCCAACCCACTACAAAAAGTAGTGGGTTTTTTCATTTTAAGAACGTTTCACAACAGGAGGAAGAGATGATCAAAACAATGCCCTATGCGAGTTTTAACTCAAATAACAACAGGAGAACCCTTGTGGAAAAACACCCAATAAAGCTGACGGCCCTGCTCTATCTCAAAGAAGCTCTTGAGCGGCAGCAGTACGAGAACTGCCCCGAGCTTATCGGAGTCGCCCGTGAATTTGGAGCGGCCGAATTCGAGATCCAGGACCTGCTCGAGGATCCCAGACGCTCACCTGGGTAAGTGCATCGCCCATAAATAAAGGAAAACGCAGTTTTCATCAGGTGCCAGAGGGGTCAGACCCCTCTGGCACTATTATCGGGTCCATCAATCCAAGTAACCGACGGGGCCTGCCCGCTCCCGAAGAACACCCATTGCCAGGTCCCGGACCCCGGAAGTAGTCCTTTGGGTCGACGTCTCAATTTCCCCTCCGAGGAAATTGAGACTCCGTTAAAGTTTGCGCGTGTGTGAAAGTGGGTCTCCATGGCTCGCAAACGACAAACGCGCCCCCAAGGACCACTTCCGGGGTCCTAGACCATTCGCTAATGTGTGCTCTATCTAAGACCAAGGCAACCCGAGGGTGGCGAAGGGAATGCTCTATTTGCCCGGAGCCGCTAATAGACGGCGAGTCCGCCAGAGGACGGATCCGTCCACAAATCGCTCGTGCGATTTGATGGCGGAGACAAATAGACCTTGTCCTTTGACAGGACCCGGCGGTTAGGTTATTGAATAGAGCCTGGGAGAGCTTTATCGGATTGGTTATTTCTTTCCCGTTGCTTCGTAGAGTGTTTTTACTTCTCTTGCGGTGAGTTCGCGGCGTCGGCCTTCTTCTAATGAACCGAGCGCTAACGGCCCGTAACTGATACGGTTTAAATCTTTCACGAAATGTCCGACTTTCTGAAAGATCCTGCGTATCTGCCGTTTTTTGCCTTCGTGCAGAGTCACGAGAAGCACGGTCTGTCGGGGACTTTTTTCTTCAATTTTAATTTTACAGGGTGAAGTCATCCCCTCTTCCAGCTCTACGCCTTTTTCTAGGTATTTGATCTTCTCGTCAGTTACGATGCCGCGAACGACCGCGCGGTAATGTTTGGCGACGCCAAATTTGGGATGCGTCAAACGAAATGAAAGCTCACCGTCATTGGTAAGAATTAAAAGTCCCGTGGTGTCTCGGTCAAGACGCCCGACCGGAAAGATCCGCTCGGGAATGTCTTTAAAAAAATCTGCGACCGTGGATTCGGCGTTGGGGTCTTGCAGCGTCGTCATGACGCCTTTGGGTTTATTAAAAATAAAATAGCGTTTTTTTTGCGGAGCGGCGGTTTCAAGCAGTTTGCCGTCCACGGTGATCTTGTCGTGCAAGGGATCGACACGGAAACCTTTTTCTTTCACCGCTTCACCGTTCACAGAGACTTGACCGGCCTCAATCATCTCAACAACGCCACGGCGGCTGGCGATGCCAAAATGGGCCAGCACCACTTGCAGACGTTCTTTTTTGGATTCAGCAGGCATT
The DNA here is from genome assembly GCA_023248025.1 of Candidatus Omnitrophota bacterium. Lineage (GTDB taxonomy): Bacteria > Omnitrophota > Gorgyraeia > 2-02-FULL-51-18 > 2-02-FULL-51-18 > JAHFFI01. The sequence goes on along the minus strand of JAHFFI010000002.1, from coordinate 15,267 downwards.
AAACCTCCTGTTGGCGGCGAACGCGCTTTCTGAGCGTGGGGTCTAGTGACTTCTTGCGCAGGCGGATATTTTTCGGAGTGACCTCAACGAGCTCATCGGGACCGATGTATTCAATGGCAAGTTCCAGCGGCAGTTCGCGCGGAGGAGTCAGTGTCAGCGCGTCGTCGGTGCCGACCGAACGCATGTTTGTTAATTTTTTGGTTTTACAGGGACTGATATCGAGATCTTCATCCCGCGAATTTTCGCCGATGATCATTCCCATATAAACGTTCACGCCCGGGCCAATAAAAAGCTCACCGCGTTCCTGGGCGTTGCAGAGACCGTAGGCGCTCGTTTCGCCTGTTTCGCTGGCGATCAACGAACCATGGGAAAGTTGGTTTATCGCCTCGGCCAGCGGTTTATATTCGTCAAACACGTGGTTCATAATGGCTGTGCCGCGTGTTTTTGTCATAAGCGCGCCTTTTAGGCCGATGACACCGCGTGTCGGGATCTGGTACTCGAAATGCATTTCACCCGTAGGCGCTTGCGTCATATTTTTGATAATGCCCTTGCGGCGGCCGATCTCTTCCATAACGGTGCCCTGATATTGCGACGGAGCATCAATCATAAGAAGTTCAAAGGGTTCCTGTTTGACACCGTTTTTTTCGCGCAAAATAACCACCGGCTGAGAAACCTGCATCTCGTAGCCTTCGCGGCGCATCGTTTCAATTAAAATAGCCAGGTGAAGTTCTCCTCGACCGGATACGAGAAAAGTATCGGGGCTGTCCGTTTCCGTGACACGCAAGGAAACGTTTGTCTCTAATTCTTTCCACAAGCGGTCACGAATCACACGTGAAGTCACGTATTTGCCCTCACGACCTGAAAAAGGACTGGTGTTCACAGCGAATGTCATCTGCACAGTCGGTTCGTCAATGGCTGGCGGCTGAAGTGGCCTGGGATTTTCAGGATCCGTCATCGTTTCACCGATGCTGATTTTTTCAAAACCAGCCACGGCTACAATGTCGCCCGCGCCTGCTTCTTCAATTTCCACACGCTCAAGTCCTTGGTACGCCAATATGTTTGTCACTTTGGAAACTATTTTTGTGCCATCGCGGCGAATGAGAAGTACGTTGGTGCCTTTCTTTAAAACACCGCCGGTGATCTTTCCGATACCCATCATTCCTTTATAAGAGTCCTGGGCCAGAGCTAAAACTAAAATTTGCAAAGGGTCGGCCTGGCTTGCTCGGGGCGCAGGAACATGCGCAAGGATGGTGTCCATGAGTGGATTGATATTGTCGGTCTGCTTGTGACTGTCTAGCGACGCCGTGCCTTTTAAAGCCGAGGCATACACGATAGGAAAATCAAGCTGGTCTTCGCTGGCGCCCAGCTCACAGAAAAGATCAAAGGTTCGGTTTACGACGTCGTCCGTTTGCGAATCTGGTCTGTCGACTTTATTGATTACGACGATGGCGCGAAGGCCAAGCTCAAGCGCCTTCCTTAATACAAAGCGAGTTTGCGGCATCGGACCGTCTTTGGCGTCGATAACGAGAAGCACTCCATCCACCATGCGAAGTGTGCGCTCGACTTCGCCACCAAAATCCGCGTGCCCGGGGGTGTCCACTATATTAACCTTCACGTCTTTATAAATGACGCTGGCATTCTTAGCCTTGATGGTGATGCCGCGCTCACGCTCCAGATCCATCGAGTCCATGATGCGCTCGCCCATCTCTTCAATGTTGCGGTGAACGTGGGTCTGGCGCAGGATAGCATCAACAAGCGTGGTCTTTCCGTGGTCGACATGGGCTACAATGGCTATATTTCTAATCTTAATCTCTGAACTCATAAGTCGTACAAGGTACCATAATTTTCAACCTATAAGCAAATTAATTGTCATATTAATCAATATTTCCCAAATACTCAACCACCGGATAGTGTCGCTAGCTTCCGGAGGAGGTTCTTTCGGACCCATTAATCCAAGTAACCGACGGGGCCTGTCAAAGGACGAGGTCTATTTGTCTCCGCCATCAAATCGCACGAGCGATTTGTGGACGGATCCGTCCTCTGGCGGACTCGCCGTCTATTAGCGGCTCCGGGCAAATAGAGCATTCCCTTCGCCACCCGTCGGGTTCTCTTAGGTCTTAAATAGAACACACATTAGCGAATGGTACAGGGCCCCGGAAGTGGTCCTTGGGGGCGCCTTTGAAGTTTGCGCGCCATGGAAGCCTACTCTTACACACGCGCAAACTTTAACGGAGTCTCAATTTCCTCGGAGGGGAAATTGAGACGTCGACCCAAAGGACCACTTCCGGGGTCCGGGAGCTGGCAAGGGCGCCTACGAGTCAGGCTCTGTCGGAAGCACCCCCCGGACCCGGTCCGGAATGGCGAAAAAGGGACAGGTTAGCCTGTTTGTGCTAAAATTGCTTCCATGCTTCGACTTAAATCTCTCACGCTTAAAACGGATATCATCCAATCCCCTATGGCGGGATGCACAGACCTCGCCTATCGCCTTCTGGCTCGCGAACATGGCATGGAATTCTGCTTTTTAGAGATGGTCGCTGCCGAATCCATGGTGCGTGGGCACGAAGCCACCGGGGAAATCATGAAAACTGTGGAAAAAGACAAGCCTCTCGGAGCGCAGATTGTGGGTTGGCGCCCCGAAGCCATGGCTGATGCCGCACGCATGATAGAAGACATGGGCTATGACCTTTTAGATATCAATATGGGCTGTCCCGTTCCCAAAGTCGCGGGCAAAGGCGCCGGCTCCGCTTTGCTTTCAAAGCCGGAAGAAGCCAGGAATATTTTTACCGCTGTCGTAAAAGCTATCAAGCGCATTCCCGTAACCGTAAAAATGCGAAAAGGCTGCGAGGATGAAACAGGCTGTGAAGCCGTCACTATTGCTAAAATCGCCGAAGACTGCGGACTATCTGCCGTGGCACTCCACGGCCGCACCAGAAAACAGGGCTATTCAGGTTTTGCGGATTACAGTGCCATCCGGCGCGTGAAAGAAGCTGTGAAGATCCCCGTCATCGGGAACGGCGATATTAATTCGGGTGACGACGCTCTGCGAATGAAAAACGAAACGGGCTGTGACGCAGTGATGATCGGGCGAGGGGGTCTGGGAAATCCGTGGATATTTAAAAATGTTCAAAACGCACTTGAAGGAAAAACAGCGTTACTTGAGCCTTCATTCGAAGAAAAGAAAAAAACACTTTTGAAACATTTCGACCTTGAACTCGAACACCGCGACGAACGCACGGCAGTCCTCCTCATGCGCAAAATCGCCTGCTGGTACATCAAGGGTCTGCCGGGATCCGCGGAATTTCGTGGGAAGATAAACACTTGCACCGATACCAAGGAATTGCGAAAAATTATAGAAGATTTTAGCGGGAGATCTTTAGAACTTTGTAGTGAAGAACCCCGGCAGGAATTTTAATCTCGGCGGTATCGCCAACTTTCTTTCCCAATAAGCCCTTTGCAATTGGCGATGTCACGGAAATCTTTCCTTCATCAAAATTAACCTCGTCCTGAGTGACCATCGTGTAGGTTATTTCTTCTTTAGTATCTAAATCCTTCAGCAGCGCTATAGCCCCGATGAGGATCTGATCTTTCGCGATCTTGGACTCATCAATGATCTGGGAATTGGCCAAGCGGTCCTGGAGATCAGCTATCTTTCTTTCGTTGTGCGCCTGACTATTCTTGGCGGCGTCATACTCGGCATTCTCTTTCAGGTCACCAAACGCGCGGGCGCGTGAGATATCTTCGGCAATCTCGCGTCTTTTGATGCTCTTGAGATACTCGATCTCTTTGACTATTTTGTCGTAACCGTCGCGCGTAAGTGGGGTTTTTTCGCTCATAACTGTTTCATTGTATCACAGAGTTTTTCCATCGGCAATCCGACCACATTCGAATGGGAACCGGTTATTCTCTCGACGATAGGAAAAGCGTTCACGGCCTGCGCGGCATAAGCACCCGCCTTGTCCAGCGGTGAAATTCTCTTAAAATAATCCTTGATGGCACTCGGCCCCATTTTCCGCAAGCGCACGTGCGAACGGACGGAAAAAATAGCACGTTTGACTATTTTTGAATCTTTCATTTTGAGAAGCGCAACGGCAGTGACAACACTGTGTGTACACCCCTGTAGTTTTGTCAGGATCTCGTGCGCGTGTTTCATATTTCTCGGCTTTCCGACCGCTTTATTTTGAAAGACCACGACCGTATCGGCTCCAAGAATGAGGCCGTTCGGCACAAGTCCTGTCACGGACAAGGCTTTTCCGAGCGCGTGGTGCTTGACGCCCTTTGTGATCGACCGAGAGCGGATGGGTGTTTCATGGTATCGGGGTTTCAAAAGACGGTACGCGATACCTTTTTCTTTTAATAAGGCCCGCCGCCGCGGTGAGGTCGAACAGAGATAGATCATGATAGAGGAGCTTTTGCGGCGCTTTTTCCGGCGATCGTACCACTGGACCAGGCCCATTGAAAATTAAAACCGCCGATGCGGCCGTCGACATCGAGTATTTCGCCCGCAAAGTAAAGTCCCCTGACACGCTTCGACTGCATGGTAGAATGTTCCACTTCCGAAAGATCGATGCCGCCCGCCGTCACTTCCGCTTTTTTATATCCCATATCGCCCGTAACAGCGAGTAGCGTGTGCATCAATTCGCGTATCAAACGATTTAAGTCGCTTTTTTTTACTTTTCGCACGGCCAAAGACCCGTTCGCGTTCAATTTTTCAAGGAATACATCCGCGAAGCGCTCAGGAAGCGCCGCCTCGTCCGTCAGAAAATTCTTGATACGGCTGTGCGGACGCTCCAGGGAAAATTCCATTATGCGTTTCTGCCAAACTTCCTGTTTTTCCTGAGGAATAAAATTCGCGAATATCCGGGGCTCGTCTGATCTTTTGGCGCGTATCCAGTAACGGCTGATATCGAGCACCACCGGCCCGCTGTAGCCAAAATGCGTAAATAAGAACGGCCCTTTGGCTGAGGCGCATTTTTTTCCGTCGGCGAAAAATGACAGCTCAGTCTCGAGGCTGACACCGCTTAAACTCTGCCATGCGGCGTCATCCGTCAAAAGAGGCGTGAGCGACGGACTTGTCTCGACAAGCGTGTGTCCGAATTCTTTGGCAATGTTGTATCCCATGCCATCACTGCCTGTTTCCGGCAGTGACAGTCCGCCCGTTGCCAGAATTACCTTTTTTGCTTCATATTTTTTTTGCCCTTCATCAAAAAGAGCAAAGAACTCTCCTTCTTTCCTCACTCGGATGATGCGAACACCCGTTTTCAAGCGTATCCCCAACTGTTCGCCCCTCCGGATGAGCGCTTGAAGGATGGTCTTTCCTGAATGGGTGGACGGAAAGTATTTTCCGGTGGGTTCCAGAACAAGTTCTACTCCTAAGGATGCAAAAAAATCCCGGGTCTCATCGGCAGAAAAAGCCGATAACACGTGCTTTATAAAATAAGGCGTACCGCCTTCATAATCGGAAGGAACTACTTTTTTATTGGTCACGTTGCAGCGAGTGCCGCCCGAAATAAGTATCTTGGCGCCAATTTTGATGCGGGTATCCAGCAGTAGGACTTCGCTCGCTCCGGCAACTTTAGCCTGTATGGCAGACATTAGGCCAGCCGCGCCGGCACCTACGACGACGACATCAAAAAGAGGCATTTAGCGCTTGTTCGTCAATAGAAGGCCGAAGCTGGCCAGGCGCCGGATGTCTGTCCAAGGCTCTTTTGAACCCAACAGTGCAAAAGCTATTTTCTTGTCTATTCCAAAATTTGTCCCAACAAACGTATGGCGCGAGGCGAACGTCCAACCCGTTTTTCCTTTCACGAATTTCGGTTCTTTCCACAGCATTTTATTATGGTTTTTGAGGATAATATCCTTGCCGTCGCTGCCCCGGATCACAATGGTCATGAGTTCCAACACACGGTCAATGCGTTTATCGCGGTAAGCATAGCGCAAAAGTTTTGTCAGATCGCCGGCCGTAGAGTACTGATTTTTTTGTTTGTCGGGCAGACCCGTAGCATTGACGAAATGCGTGTCGTGCATACCAAGCTTAGCCGCTTTTTCATTCATGAGTCGGGCAAACGTATCTTCCGTGCCCGCAACATGTCTTGCCAGCGCGGTTGCCGCATCATTGGAAGAAGCGATGAGCGTAGCCATAATGAGATCACCCACATTGTATTTCACGCCAGCCGTAAGGCCGGCCTTGGAGGTGGCGACTTCCGTATCCGAATTTTCTATCAACACTTCTTCTCTGGGAGACTTTTTTTCGAGTACGACAAGCACGGTCATGAGTTTAGCAGTGGAAGCAGGCGGCAGCTTAAGACCAGGATTTTTTTCATAAAGCACTTTTCCGCTTTTGGCGTCGACAATAACAGCGGAGCGGGCGCTTACGGTCAAAGAGTTCCCGAGCAGAGTTTTGGCAGGGCTTGCAAAGGCCGTTTGCGTAAAAAAAAGCGCCCCTATCAGTGCCCAGCGGAGCAAAATTAGAACTTCATGCCCACGTTGGGGTCCCCGTCCTCATTGATGCTGACGGCTGTATTTCCTTCTTGATAGAACACGGTCTTTTCGTTACCGGTGCGGGTCTTCTCATTAAGAGAGATGGGGCCCAAATCTTTTGTATCCACAACCCCATCGGTGGAGTGCGCATACGCGCATCCCGCGTGCGCCCAGGCCCACGAAACCAACGCTATTGCCGATAAAATGATGCCTTTTTTCATTGAACTTAAACTCCTCGCTTTCTCAACGAAATACCCTCGACACGGTGCTTTTTGCCGAAACGGTCCCTCGTGTAGCCGACTTGCTTATTGGGTTCTCGCACCTCTTTTGTATTGTGGATGTTCATGTGCGCCCGTCTTTCCAGCTTTGTAAGACCTCTGTGTGTCGTCATTCGAGTATTTTAGCATTTTTTATGATAAAATATAAGTAAGGATAATTTAATGGCCCTCGAAAAAATATGTTCGGTGTGCGGTACGAGTGAATTCGTTGAAGTTGAGACGGTCACGAATGTGATGCCTCAAACTGAAGAAATGTTCCCTGTTCTCTTGTGCGGCAAACATAAAAAAGCGCTTCAGGATAAGACGCTCGACATCGTTCTGGACAAAACCGGTAAACTGAATTTCATTCTAAAGAAAAAAACAGCTTAAAAACTACCCGCCGAGATAAGCGCTGCGTACGGCCGGATCTTCCAGAAGTTTTTTCGCATCACCCTCCAACACGATACAGCCTGTTTCCATCACATAGGCTCTATCTGCGATCTTTAGAGCCATGCGGGCGTTTTGCTCCACTAAGAGAATGGTCTTACCCTGTTTATGAATAGTTTCTATCATCCTAAAAATAGTCGCCACCAATAAGGGAGCTAAACCTAAAGAGGGCTCATCAAGAATAAGCAGCGACGGCCGCGACATAAGACCCCTCCCGATGGCCAGCATCTGCTGTTCTCCCCCTGAAAGCGTTCCCGCTTTCTGACTTAGCCTTTTTTTGAGAAGAGGGAAAATTTCGAAAACTGTTTCCATGCCCTGCAGTGCTTCCTTTTTTGTCCGTAAAAACGCTCCCAACTCAAGATTCTCCAACACCGTCAATTTTTGAAAAACTTTCCGGCCTTCAGGCACATGCGCTATACCGCGCTTTACGATTTCGGACGCTGAATTCTGTGAAATGATCTTTCCCTGAAAAAGTATTTCGCCGGCCACAGGATGAATGAGACCTGAGATGGTTTTCAGCACCGTTGTCTTTCCGGCGCCATTGGCCCCCAAAAGAGCTACGATCTCGCCGGCTTGTACGTTGAAGCTTACACCCTTCAGACATTCAACCTTGCCATAGCGCGTATGGATATGCTCAAGGGACAACATTAAACTTCACCTAAATATGCTTTGATGACGTTTTCGTTCTTTTGGATCTCGTTGGGTTTTCCTTCTGCGATCTTTTTTCCTTCGTCCATCACTATGATACGGTCTGAAAGAGGCATGACGACTTTCATGTCATGCTCAATCAAGAGAATGGAGATGCCCTGCCGGCGTATTTTTTCGATAAGCCTTGAGATCTCTTCTTTTTCTGTAGGATTCATCCCGGCAACAGGCTCATCTAAAAGTAAGAGCTTCGGAGAACACGCCAGAGCACGCGCTATCTCGAGCCTTTTCTGATCGCCGTAGCATAAATTAGCAGATATTTCGTTGCCTTTTCCGGAAAGACCGGCAAATTCCAACAACGAAAGACTTTGTGAGAAAATCCTTTTTTCCTCGACCTGTCTCCTGCGCGTGCTAAAAAATGCGTCCAACAACCCCGCCTTCGCCCGCGTGTGGAATCCAACGGCTACGTTATCCAGAAGCGTCATGTTCTTAAAAATTCGCAGGTTCTGGAAGGTCCTCGCGATACCGCACTTGACGATCGAGTGGCTGGCGAGCTTATCGAGGCGCACGGCGCCTTCTTTAAAGAATATCTCGCCCTCGTCGATACGCGTGAGGCCGGTGACACAATTAAAAAAAGATGTCTTGCCGGCGCCATTGGGTCCGATGAGCCCCACGATCTCGCCTTCAAGAACATTCATGTCGATATGGTTCAGGGCTGCGACACCTCCGAAACGTTTAGAGACTTGTCTGACGTCAAGAAGCGGCATGGCTTTCTTCCTTGTCGCGGGCGCCCAGTTCTTTACGAATAATGGGATTGCCAAGTATTCCCTGGGGACGAAATATCATCATGAGTATCATGAGGGTGCCAAATATCAACATTCGGTACGATGAAAATTCCCGCAAAAGTTCGGGTAAAATACCCAGTACAAGCGCGCCTAAAACCGCTCCCCAGATGTTCCCGAGTCCACCCAGCACCACCATAGCGAGAAGAAATACGGACAGAACGAAATCAAAACTATCGGGCGTCACAATGGTCTGTTTAGCGGCAAAAAAACACCCAGCCACACCGGCAATGAATGAGCTCAATCCAAATGCATAAAGTTTGATCTTAAGCGTGTGTATCCCCATACAGGACGCGGCAAGTTCATCTTCGCGTATGGCGACAAGCGCGCGGCCGAGTCTCGAATCACTCATTCGCAACAGAAAATAGGCCGTAATACCCACAAACACCAGAATAAGATAAAAATAAGGCGTAGGATCAACGGAAAATTTCAACATAAAGAAAACGGGCCGTTTAATACCGAGAAGTCCGTTGGGTCCACCGGTCCACGCGTCGAGATTATTGAAGGCGATGCGGACGATCTCGCCGAAACCCAGCGTCGTAATAGCTAAGTAGTCCCCTCGCACGCGAATGGACGGGACTGCAATCAAAAAACCAAAAAACATCGATACGAAACCGGCCGCCCAAAGACCGATCCAAAATGGAACGCCCCAATGAATATTCAAGAGCGCATAGGTATAAGCACCCAGGGCAAAAAAAGCGGCGTAGCCCAGGTTCAAAAGTCCCGCTTGCCCCACAACGACATTGAGGCCCATGGCCAAAAGCGCATAAATACCGACGTTTGTCATCACATCCAGATGGTAGGCGTTCTTATCGAATAATGGCAGAAGCGCTAAAGGTCCGACAAAAACAATGACCTGCGAGAGAAGCGGGGCGCGTTTACGAAGCATCAGACTTTATCCGGAAGATTTTCACCCATGATGCCAGATGGCTTGAATATAAGAACAACCCCCAGTAAAAGAAACGCCACGACATCTTTCCACTCGGAAGAAATGTAGCCCGCGGCCAACCCTTCCAGCACGCCGAGAAGAATTCCACCCAGCATGGCGCCCGGTACGCTGCCAATACCGCCTAACACTGCGGCTGTGAAGGCTTTAAGACCGGCGAGATATCCGTCATGAAAATTGATGGAACCATAATACATGGCAAAGAGCGCCCCTCCGATGGATGCCAATACCGAACCCAGCATAAAAGTTTTCCGAATCATGGGATTGATGTCAATGCCCACGAGTTGTGCCGCTTCCGCGTCCCCGGAACAAGCGCGCATCGCCTTGCCCGACTTCGTATGCTGGATGAACCACCAAAGAAAGAACATGAGACCGATGGACACTGCAAAAATCAGTACCTGCATCAAAGAAAAAGAAAGCGGCCCCCATTCAAATCGCTTATATGGAACAATCTCGGGGACGCTTTGCTCCCGCGAACCGCAAATAAGCATGACCGCGTTCTGTAGAAAAAAAGACACACCGATAGAAGTGATGAGCGCCGTAAGTTTTGGTGAGCCTCTCAAAGGCCGGTATGCGATGCGCTCGATGCCCGCACCCAAAAGTGCTGAGCCCGACATGGAAAATAGGAAAATGCACGGAAGCGCCAACCAAAACGTGAGGCCGGGAGCCACGGATGCCAAGATCATGATCATGCCGAGCGCCAAGTAAGCGCCCACCATGAATACTTCTCCATGAGCAAAATTGATAAGCTGGATCACGCCGTAAACCATCGTGTACCCAAGCGCTATCAGCGCGTAGACCATACCGATGGTAAGACCATTGAGGAGTTGTTGGAGAAAAAGCTCAAGCACGGCACTCACTTACGGTTTGGCTTCTTCGATAAATTTAAATTTACCGCCTTCTATCTTGAAGACGCCGACGCTTTTCCCGACGGCATCCCCTTTTTCATCGAAATTAACGAGACCGAGCACTCCGGGGAAATCTTTTGTGGCGTGAAGCTCTTTGAGGATCTTTTCGCGGTCTTTCGTGCCCGCGCGGCGGATGGCTGCGATGATGACATTGGCTGCGTCATAGGCATACGCAGAGAATGAACCAATCTCGCCGTAGCGCGCTTCGTAGCGCTTCACAAAATCACCGGCGGACGGCAGCGAATGAGGATCGACGCCCAGCATCGTGGCGTAAGTGCCTTCGGCGATCTGGGGTGTGGCGAGCTTTATTAATGAGACATCATAAATGCCGTCCCCACCCATCCACGGAACGTTTAAACCCACTTTGCGCGCCTGTTTGAGTAAAAGCGCCAGCTCCGGATAAACACCGCCGTAAAACACAATCTCCGGCTTCAGAGAACGCACTTTTGTCAGAAGCGGCGTAAAATCTTTTTCGCCCTGTGTGATACCGCCGCGCGTCACCACGTTGCCGCCGAGTAATTTAAATTTTTTTTCGAATTCGTCCGCCAAACCCTTTCCGTAAGTCGTCTGGTCGTCGATAATGGCGATCTTTTTTGCGCCGATCTTATTCCATACAAAATTGGCGGCAGTTGGCGCCTGGACATCATCGGTCGCGCAGACACGGAAAAAAGTATCAAAACCTTGTCTTGAAATTTCAGGATTCGTAGAAGCAGGACTCACCTCAGCCATGCGTGCTTCGTGGTAGATGGCCGATGCGGCCTTGGTACAGCTTGAATTAAAATGCCCTACCAGTGCCATGACATTCGGATCAGCCGCTAATTTATTGGCGGCGAGAACCGCCTGAGTGGGATTATGCTGGTCATCCAGCGGGATGAGTTTAAGCTTAACATTTCCGAATACCGGCCCTTTGATATTGGCGTCCTCGATGGCCATTTGCGCTCCTTGCAGCACGCCCATGCCGATATAAGCCTGGTCTCCGGTGAGAGGCGCCACTAAACCGATATTAAGCGTCTCTTCTTTGACCGCACCGCATAAAATAAAAACTGCAGCCGCCAACAAAAAACAGGAATAAAAACCTCTCCTCACGAATTACCTTTTGCGCGCTCGATTCCTCTCAACACCACGCCCAGGACCTGATCGAGTTCCTCAAAAGCGCCCATTTTTGAAAAAAATCCTGAAATTTTGAGGTGCTTCGTCTGATGCAACATCGCGTCGTCAGCGTGCGCCGTCACCATAACAATCGGGATGTGAGGATTGAACTCCCGTATTTTACCGATCACTTCGATGCCGTTCATGTTGGGCATTTTAAAATCAACAAACACGACATCGATCTCTCCTTTTTTTGCCAGATCTACGCCGGTCTGGCCGCTAGTGGCCGTGACGACCTGATAGCCCTTGGATCTCATCCAAAAAGCCATGGTCTCTAGAAAATCCGGTTGATCATCTATAAAAAGAATGCGAATCGGTGACGACATATCATTTCTCCTGTAACGGTCCCGGTTAGCTGCCAAGTTCCGCAGAAACAGCGCGGGGCTTTAAAGACAGCGTGAATGAGAATGTAGAACCCTTTCTATCAAGACTTTCGGCCCAGATACGGCCACCATGACGCTCAATGATTTCTTTGGAAATAGAAAGACCCAGACCCGTACCCACGATGCCCTGTTGGTCACCAAACTGTTCAAAGCGCCTAAAAAGCTTAGGAAGATCATCTTTCGCGATGCCGACGCCCGTATCGACAACGCTGATCCTGACGAAATTGGGGTCCTGGTCCCAGCTCGTGGCTACCGTGAGTTTACCGCCCGAAGGCGTGAACTTGATGGCATTGCTGATGAGATTATTAAGGACCTGCGTGATCTTATCGGCATCGATCAGGATCTCAGGAAAATTCTTATCAATATTTCGCACGATTTCAAGATTCTTGGATTTGGCCCAGGTATCCAGCATGTCGCAGGCATCCTGCAGCACCCGGTCGATGCGTGTAGGAATCAGTTTCAATTTCATTTTACCCGAATCAATCTTAGCCACATCCAGAAGATCCTCCACCAGACGCGACAACTGCGAGAGGTTGCGCGAAACGATGTTCATGAAATTAGTCTGTGTGTCCGTGAGCTGTCCCGCGGAATTATTCGTGAGAATGGCCGTGGCCTTCTGCATGGCAACAATGGGTGTGCGCAATTCGTGTGTGACGTTAGCGACGAAATTCTTTTTCATTTCATCCAGCTCGCGCTGTTTCGTCACATCCGTCAAAATGTTCAACATTCCGACGGTCTGGCCTTCCTCGTTCTGGATAACGGCGCTTGAAGAACGCAGAACTTTTTTTACATTGTCATTTTTTGTGACGAATTCGATGACCTTTTCCTCGCTTTGGTCGCCTGAATCTCTTGCCAGCGAGATCAAGAGTTCGTCTGGAATATCTTCGGTGATGTTCTTTCCTATTTTCTTTTCTTTTGCCACACCCAGCATTTTTTCAGCGGTATCGTTCATGAGAAGCACCTGACCCTTGCCGTTGACGACGACGAGGCCTTCCGCCATCCCGCGCACCACGGCTTCGGTCTGTTTCTTTTCCGTAACCGCACGCTTGAAACTTTTGTTGATCTGTTCGTAGCGCTTCCGGACTTCCTGAAATTCCTTGCGCATAGAATCGACTTCTTTGTTCTTTTCCTGGATGATCAACTGTTCTTTGACGGCAAATTCCTGACGCACGTCTTTGAGCAGCGTCTGTGCTTCTTCGTGCACGAGCCTCTCAATCTGCTTCTTTACGAGTTCGGGATTATCGGATTTCAGCGGAATCTTTTCTATTTTGTTCTTAATGTCCAAAGAAGTTGCAGGCGTCGTTTCGAAACTCGCGTCTTTTTTCAGTGAAGGCGGGGGGAGGTTGACCTGGACTTCTTTTTTAACATGGGCGCCGTGATAAAGAAGATAGGCCGTCCCAATGCCAATGAGAACCGCGACGGCGATTAGGTTTAAAAGATCGGATGAAATACTGCCCATCGACATTTGTTATTCGGACATTTCTATAAGACCGCAGCCGATACGGCCGCCGGCATTACCGGTGGGCTGGCCAAAATCATCTTCCTTTTCATGAAGGATGACCGCATGACCCGCGACGTTGTACTGCCCGCCCTCTATTGACAGGCCCGGCAGTGTCAACTCGAGCTTGGCATTGCCATTCTTATCGGATTCAACATTGCCGAAATCCCCTGCATGTGCATGCTGTAAACCGTCCTTTGTCAGAAGACCGTGAGGAGCGCCCGCGGGATTGTAGTGGCCTCCCGCGGCTTTGCCCGCGTCCGCACAGCTGGCATTCTCATGAATATGAAAACCGTGTTTGCCCGGAGGCAGACCTTTTAATTCCGCCATGACGTGAAGACCTTCGGATGTGTCCGTAAAAAATATGGTTCCGGTTAAAGACAGCTCAGTTCCTGTGGATCTGATATCGGCTTTGGCCAGGGCGGCCGCAGCGAATGAAGAATATTGCGTAATAAAGATAAAAATACCCAGAGACATAAAACATTTTTTCATGTATTCTCCTGTCTATCTTTGACTCCTCATTATAGTTGCCAAACCAAAATTCTTCCATCTTTTCGTACATCGCAGCTCGACAGAAAAAAAACCACCCGGAAAGAAAATTCTCTCCGGGTGGTTAATGGAAATTTCTTATAAAATTTTACTGCTGCGTGCTCTGACTTGCGGACGACTCAGGCGTGCCGTTCACGTAGGGTTCAAGCGTTGACCAAGTCTTGGGCCCGACTTTGCCGTCTACTTTCAATCCGTTGCTTTTCTGGAAAGCTTCGATGGCTCTCTTAGAAGCGGGACCGATCTTGCCGTCAAGGGCACCATTGTAGAAGCCGGCATTCTTAAGCGCCGTTTGGATCTGCTGTTCACGGCTTAATGCTGAAAACGCTGAGGCCGCCACGCTCTGGGCCGGCATCTGGGACACCGGTGAAGCTTCAATGGGAAGTACTTCCACACCCTGCTGCTGGTTCGAGTTGGACGCCTGGGGCAGCTGAGCTAACTCTTCGGTCGTAGCCAGTGAATCAAAACCGTTGATCGTGTTGTTCGACGCCAAGCTCGCCTGATCATCCGCTTTTTTTGCGCAACTTGTCAAAGATACGGCCAAACCCAATACGATGAATGAGCAAAATACATTTCGGTTCATTTGAAGATTTCCTTTTTTTGATCCCACAGAGGTTTTTTTTGAAATTTGCTCGGCGTCCATAATGCAAGCGAGTATACCTAGCAGGTGCCAGGTTGTCAAGGCAAGGAAACAATTGACAAAAATCTATTTTAGTCGAAAATGGTGTCCTGCTTGGCTAATGCGAACTTGGCCCCATCGTCTAGTGGCCTAGGACACTACCCTCTCACGGTAGGGACAGGGGTTCGACTCCCCTTGGGGCTAAATTTTTCTATCTTTGGGTCAATAAAATTTAGACCCAAGGGGAGTCGAACGAGAGCCGCCGAGCCCATATAAAAGCAGTTGCGACCATTAGGAGCAACTGCTTTCCTTTGAGGCAGCGAATGCCCGACTTTTGCCGAGTGTGAGGTCCGCAAGACGTCTGTCGCAGCGGACCGAACGCTACGAGGCAAAAGCGGTCGACTCCCCTTGGGGCTAATTTTCACCGTAGCCGCCTCATCTACTTCGTTGCTCGGTCGTTCGCTTGTGCGACGCTATTACCATAGCGCCTCCGCGCTCACTTCCTCGCGTCTTGTATCTGAGACGTCTACGGCGAAAATTCTTTCGGAAT
>JAHFFI010000039.1 GCA_023248025.1 Candidatus Omnitrophota bacterium | reverse complement strand
TAAGTATTTTCATGCAAAAGCACCATCTCGCCATTTTCAATGAAAACAACCTGGTTTGTATGTTCCAAAAGTGCCGAGATATCACTTGCCAGGAAATTTTCCTCTTTACCTGCACCTATGACAAGTGGGCTATCGAAACGCGCCGCCACGATTTTTCCGGGCTCTTTCGAACAGATCACCGCGATGGCATAAGTCCCACGCATGTCCCGAAGCGCACGGCGGACGGCATTTTCAAGATTACCCTTGTAATATTTTGAAACTAAATGCACGATGACTTCAGTATCCGTTTCCGAGAGAAAACGGAAGCCTTCCGCTTTCAGCGTCTCTTTGAGGTCAAAATAATTTTCGATAATACCATTGTGCACCACGGCAATCTCATTTTCGGCGTCCAGATGCGGGTGGGCATTCACTTCATTGGGCGTACCGTGCGTGGCCCAGCGAGTATGGCCGATGGCCGTCGTTCCCTTGAGCGGGTGTTTTAGCAGTATTTCTTCGAGATTTTTTATTTTGCCATGCGATTTTTCGAAATGGATATGGTGGGAACCGTTCTGTATCGCGACACCGGAGGAGTCGTAGCCACGGTATTCCAGGTGCTTAAGTCCGTTAATGACAAGCGCCTGGGCCTGTTTTTTTCCGGTGTAACCAAAGATACCGCACATAGTGTTTAATTCTACCGCATCTGTTATAATTTTGCCATGCCAAGACGCTTTGTTCTCCTAAATCCAGGCCCCGTCAATGTGACCGAACGCGTGCGAAAGGCGCTGCTTCGTCCCGACATCTGCCACCGCGAAGAAGAATTCAATTCTCTTCTATCTTCAGTCCGTCGTAACCTATTGAAAATATTCAAGATAGAGAAAACTCACACCGTTGCTTTTTTTAGCGGCCAGGGAACAACAGCGCTGGAAGCCATGCTTTCCTCCACACTAAAAAAAGGACACAAGGTGCTGGTGCTTTCCAACGGCATTTATGGCGAACGGATAAAAAAAATACTCGAAATTTACGGCTCCGGCGTCGTGTTTCTTGAAACTGCCGTGGGTGACTTTCCCGCACTTTCTGCCATAGAAACACTTTTGAAAAATACGGTTTCACTCCATGCGGTGGCCATGGTTCATCATGAAACCTCATCGGGGATGCTCAATCCTCTGCGCGCGGTTGGGCAGCTTGCCAAAAAATACAAAAAAATATTTATCATAGACGCCATCAGCTCTTTAGGCGGAGAAGAAATTAATTTTAAAAAAGACAATATTGATTTCCTGGCAGGGACTTCAGGCAAATGTCTGCATGGATTTCCGGGTGTCTCCTTCGTATTGGTACGAAAAAATAAACTTTCGGCCATTTCAAACACGTCCCGCTCGCTCACTATGGACTTGGCGGCAACATTAAAAAGCGAAACGGCAGGCGAAACACGTTTCACACCGGTCGTGCAGATCTTTTATGCGTTCGATGAAGCTTTGAAAGAGCTCGCCGGGGAAGGCCTCGCGCGCCGCATTGAAAACTATAAGAAGAAAAATGAGCGGCTTGTTCGGGGCTTTAGAAAATTAGGTATCGTGTTTTTAATTGACGCTCATGACCGCTCACATGTGCTCACAGCGGCCTGGACTCCGCCGCGTATTTCCTATCAAAAACTCCATGATGCTTTAAAGAAAAAAGGCTTTGTAATTTATGCGGGCCAATCGTTGCTGAAAGATAAAATTTTCCGCGTTGCAAATCTGGGGGATGTATCCGAAAAAGATATAGACCGTTTCCTGACGGCCCTCTATAAAATTTTAAATTCATGAGACAGGGACATTTTCGCTTAAACCGCCTATTGTCCGAGCCGCTCACGCAGTTTCTTTTAAAAACACCGTTCACACCGAACCATGTCACGGTCTTAAGCATGCTTTTCGGTATCGGTGCCGGCTTTTTATTCGCGACGGGCGAACGCGTCCCCTCCCTGCTTGCCGTCTTTTGTTACCAGATCGCTATTGTGCTCGACAACTGCGACGGCGAGATCGCACGCGCTAAATCCCTGGGAAGCCCTTTTGGCGCTTGGTTCGACATTTTTGCGGATTTTACAACGGACCTTTCTCTTTTTTTGGGTATCGCCCTCGGCGCTTTGCGTCAGGGCAAAGAAGGCCCTGTACTTTTATTTGCAGCGCTTTGTTTAACAGGAGAAGTACTTCATTTGGCGATTGTCATCATGGAAAAATTGCGTGGTTTTGGGCCGGCCGTATATGAAAAACCTAATCCTGAGGTAGTCCGAAGAAAAAATGTGATTTTTAATTTCTTCGATGCGTTGCGCGAGGGAGAATCATCCTGGTTTGTGGTTTTATTTGTGTTAGCCGGGAAAAGTATCTGGCTTTTATGGTTCGGCGGCGTTTACATGCAATTTTTATGGATGGGCGCTTTATTTCTCAATTTCCGCTACCTTTTCTGGAAGAAAGCACCACAATGATGAGATGGGTTAAGTTATTATTTCTGGCTTTCGGGTTTTATATGTTATACGCCACGATCAAACAAGTGGGCCTGGAAAATATTCTTGCTAACTTGCAAAACGTAGAATGGAAATTTATACCGCTACTTTTTGTATATCCGGTCATTTTCGCATTGGATACTTTGGGGTGGGCGTATTCGTTCCCTAAAAAATTGCCTCAGCATATTCCTTTTTACGATCTATACCTCATCCGCATCATCGGCGAGACGCTAAACGCGTTGATCCCCGGCACCGCTTCGCTGGGAGGTGAGCCCGTAAAAGCTCAGCTTTTGAAATCCCGTCACAGCGTACCGTTGTCCGATGGTTATGCGTCGCTTTTGATCGTACACACGACTTTCTGGATAGCCCTGAACTTTTTCGTGATCGGGGGTATTCTTGTAACCCTAAAGACACTGCCGTTGACTCCCATTCTTTGGAAAAGTGTCGTAGCCTTTCTCGTAGGGTTGGGTCTAGTAGCGCTGTTACTGATCATCGGCCTGCATTATGGCATATTCCAAAAAGTTCACGACGTAGGCGAGATATTTAAATGGTGGGGAAAAGACTCCCGTGAAAAGAAATTAAAATTTTTAGCGCTGGATGGCGACATCAAAGCATTCTACAGCGCCAATCGTTCGCGGTTTTTTTTATCCAGTTTTTTTAATTTCTTGGGCTGGTTTGCAGGCACCATCGAAGTTTACCTGATCTTCTGGATGTTAGACCGCCCCGTTTCCTGGACCGAAGCGTGGCTTCTCGAAGCGCTGATACAGGTACTGCGCATTGTGACTTTTTTCATCCCTTCGAGTATTGGCGCTCAGGAAGGCGGTATTGTGCTGATATTTCAACAATTTGGATTTAGCAATTCCGTGGCGCTCACCTTTGCCATCATTCGTCGTATCCGCGAGATGATGTGGATAGCCGTGGGTCTGCTTCTGTGGTCTTTCCTGCTCGACAAACCTAAAATAAAAAAAACATAGTAACCGGCAGGGCCTGTCGAAGGGGAAGGCCTATTTGTCCTCGCCGTCTATTAGCGGCTCCGGGCAAATAGACCTTCCCCTTCGCCACCCGCCGGATAATGCTTGTTTAACTCAACACTATGGTCCCGGACCCCGGAAGTGGTCCTTTGGGTCGACGCTCGGATTTCCCCTCCGAGGAAATCTCTCGCTCGGTTGAGATTGGCTCGTGTGTAAAAGTAGGTTTCCATGGCTCGCAAATCTTGAAACGCACCCCCAAGGACCACTTCCGGGGTCCTAGACCATTCGCTAATGAGAGTTCTATTAAAACAAAGAGAACCCGACGGGTCCTGGATTAATAGATCCGAAGGACTTAAAACTGACGCTTGTCGACGATGCGGAGGAGTTTGCGTTCGGTGCGAAGTGATCCTTTGGGATGCACTTTCAGGTCGAGCTTGAGAATGCCCATTTTGTAGATGTTCCATGCTTCAGGTAATTGTTTTTCAAGGCTGGCCAAAATTCGGGCACGCAACCTCTCAGGATCGGCTGTCCCATCAAGGGATTCGACATGAAACTCGACCAAATCTTTCAGGTTTTCTCTTAAAATAACCACCTGCCAATCCTCACTAATTTCACCGACGGCGCGAAAAACAGGCTCAAACATCCAGGGCGTGAGATTTCCCATGCCGGTCGCAACCCACTCATTCATGCGGCCTTTTAATTTTGCTATACGTTTCCCTGGCAAACCGCTTTTTGAGGGACCCTCTAAAAATTTTGTAATGTCGCCGGATCGATATCGAATAAGCGGCATGACGCGACGGTTGGCCGTCGTATAAACGAGCTCTCCATAGCCATCCGTATCGGGGTTTATGATCTCAAATAGATTGTGAAACTCATTCAAGTGATACCCTTCCTTTGCGCGGGATTCCATTCCAATAGCGCCAAAGGCTTCAGTCTGTCCATAACCCAAAAGAAAATCTGATTTCCATATTTTTTCCACGTATTGGCGGCTGTCTTCGGTCATATTCTCACCCCCCGCCAATAAAAGTTTCACCGGCCAAGCGCCTTTTTTTTCCGCAATTTCGGATAGCCGCACGATCCAGGAAGGATCCCCCACGATAACGGTGATCCCATAATCTTTTACGCGATCATAAAATTCATCCGGAGGGATACGGCACGCTTCCACATGAAAACAACCGAGCACCTCACAAGAAGCCTGAAGCACCGGTCCCGATACCCAGAACGAATAATCAAAAGCACTCGCCACCCGGTCTTCGGCACGCACCCCGAGCCCCCAAAGTCCCACCGCGCCCGACCAACCCGCTTCTTTTACTTCCTGACGAGAAAAATAAACACGCTTCGGTTTCTTTGAGGTCGTTCCTGTGGTTTCGTATGCGGTATCGGGTCGTGCACAGACAAAATCCTGAACATTTTCCCTGAGATCTTCGGCCGTAGTGAAAAAATCTCCCAGATCGTCCGGCTTTTTTATTTTTTTAGGATTTATCTTCAGCTCGTCAAATTTTCTACGGTAAAAACGCGAATGTTCGTAAGCATAAAGGACTGTGCCGCGAAAATTATCTCCTGCTATTTTAGAAAATAAACTCTCGGGCATGTGCGTATAAAGAAAAAATCCCTTTTCGGCGGACGTGCCAAAAGGAATTTTCTCTATGAGTGAGATAACGCTCATGAATTCTTGCGAATAAGAATATCGAAAAGCTCGATCGAAAGATCCATTTCTGCTTCGGTAATGTCAAAGGCAGGCGCTATCGTAAATACATTCTTGTAATAGCCGCCAACGTCAAGCACGAGGCCGTACTTTCCTTTCGAAGTTTTAAGTCCTCCGCGCATGCCCATCACAAACATTTTATCGGCCATTTTACGGTCCGGTGTGTAGCCATCTGAAGGATGACAAATCTCCATGCGCAGCGCCAAACCCAACCCGTCCACATCACCGATAATTTTGGGATGACGTTTCTGGAGCGCCTTCAGGCGCGCGAGGAATTTTTTCCCTTTATCAAACACACTTTTTTCATAATTTTTCTCTTCCGACATTTTCATCACCTCAAGACCGACTGCGGTCCCAAGCGTGTTCGAGCTGAAAGTTGAATGCGTAGAACCGGCCGGAAATACTTTAGGATTGATCAAATACTCTTTGGCCCAGACACCTGACAAAGGATTCAAACCATTTGTCAGTGCTTTTCCAAAAACAATGATATCGGGTTTCACACCGAAATTTGCCAGACCCCACAGCTTTCCCGCGCGGTGAAAGCCCATCTGTATCTCATCGTCGACCAAAAGAATCTTGTGACGATCCAGCGTCTTCTTTATATGGGGAAAGTATTCTTTTGGCGGAATCACATAGCCGCCCGTGCCCTGGATCGATTCGACATAAAAAGCGCCGTATTCAGATTCGTTCACTTTGGTGTCGAGTACGCCGTTATATTCTGTCTCAAATAGTTTTTCGAATTGTTTTGCGCAGTACATACCGCAATCCGGGTATTTTTTGCCGTACGGGCACCGGTAGCAATAAGGATAGGGCACGAAATGCGCTTTGTCGGAAAAATGCCCGTAGCGCCGGCGATACCGGTAGCTGGATGTAATAGCGGATGCTCCTAAGGTACGGCCGTGATAGCCGCCCATAAAAGCAAATACGAGATTTTTTTTCGTATGGTTACGGACGAGTTTCAGCGAATCTTCCACGGCCTGTGACCCACCAACATTGAAATGCACCCGCCCTTTTTCACCAAAAAGCCGCTCCACAGATTTAGCAATCTTTTCTGCCAACTCCACTTTTTCGGGATGCAAGTACTGGCAGGCTAATTGCGGCAGTTTATCGATCTGCCGCTTTAAAGCATCACCCAGACGCGGATTGGCATAACCGAAACTTGCGGCCGAGTACCACATTTGGAGATCCAGATATTTCTGCCCGGCTTTGTCGTAAAGATAACTGCCTTCGCAGCGGTCAAAAAATTTTGGCGGCTCCAGATAATGCACCGTGTCGCCCCAGGAACAGTATTTTTTTTCTTTTTCTAAAAGTTCTTTCTCACTTAGCACCACGATACTTCCTTTCTTTTAGTCCCGCTAAAAAATGGATCAAAATTATTCACCATCCACTTTTCAATGTCCGAAAAATCATGAAATTCCTGGTGAGGCACGTCATTTTCACGGCAGTACAACAATAATTTTTTTTTGGCGAATACAAAATTCGAAACCTTAGCACCGAAGCGGTCGGAAAGACCATCACCGATAAACACATTTTGATGCGCGTTCTTCGAAAGTCTTTCAACCAGACTTTGTTTGCAGTTGGCACAACCGTGTGTGCAGGGCTGCCCCTTGGGAAACACCAAGGATATTTTGGAACCCATAAGTTTAATATCATTCGCATACACCGGTATTTTTTTAGAAGGAATACCCGTAGACTTTAGCTCACGTTTCAGCACTTCGCGGATAACAGTCAGGAATCCATCGCTTAAAATCGTCACAGGAACGTCAAAATCGAAGGTCCGTTTTATGAAGGAAGAAAAATGAGAGTCCACTTCGACACTTTTGAGCAGATTTTTTAACTCCGCCTCCTTCATACCGACGAGCGCCATCTGTCGCGACAGGCATTCGCGCGAACCAATCTTTCCTGAGGCCCACTCGGCCTCCACTTTTTTCCAGTCCGGTAACGCAAAACTCTCGAGTATCCTGTCCACGACATCTGAGCGAGTAATTGTGCCGTCAAAATCAATAAAAAATTGTACTGGTCGCATCACATCCTCTTAACGATCAAAGCGACATTTTGTCCACCAAAACCAAAAGAATTGCTCAAAACGGTATCCGTCCGCGCTTCGCGGGCCGTATTGGGCACATAATCCAAATCACAAAACTCATCCGGATTTTCATAATTAATGGTCGGTGGAATAAGATTATTCTGAATAGTTAACACACTCGCGATAAGTTCCACGACTCCTGCCGCCGCGATCATGTGCCCAAGCATGGATTTAATTGAGCTCACAGGAATTTTATTTGCCTCGCCGCCGAAGACGAGCTTTATGGCCTGTGTTTCTATCTGGTCGTTGAGTTCTGTGGAAGTGCCATGCGCGTTGATGGTGTGAATATCCTTCGGCTTCATTCCGGCATTGGCAAGCGCTGTTCTCA
This sequence comes from Candidatus Omnitrophota bacterium, assembly GCA_023248025.1. Taxonomy (GTDB): domain Bacteria; phylum Omnitrophota; class Gorgyraeia; order 2-02-FULL-51-18; family 2-02-FULL-51-18; genus JAHFFI01. The sequence continues at coordinate 3,679 of JAHFFI010000039.1, read as the reverse complement.
TCGCCTGGACGGCACCTCGGCCTTGGGGATGCGGATCCGTCAAACGAAAAGCATCCGCGCTCACGCCATAACCGCAAAGTTCGGCGTAGATTTTTGCGCCACGTTTTTTGGCGTGCTCATATTCTTCTAGAATGACGACACCGGCGCCTTCAGAGAGAACAAAACCATCCCGCGTTTTATCGAAAGGACGCGAAGCTTTCGTAGGTGCATCATTGCGCGTGGAAAGCGCCGTCAAAAGATTGAATCCTGCGACTCCTAAAGGGTGGATCATGGAATGCGTACCGCCGGCCATCATGATATCTACCTTTCCGCCGCGAATAAGTTCCGAGGCTTCACCAATGGCCTGGCTTGAAGCGGCACACGCTGTCAGGCAGTTCAATACAGGCCCTTTCGCGCCAAATTCCTCAGATAGGTGATAAATGACCTGGCAAGGTTCCTGTTCTAAAAGTGCCTGCGGCTTAAACTGACGGACACTTTCGTCAAAATAAACCTTGGAATTAACCGTCTGTTCTTCACCCATAATTGCTTTTGCCACTACTGGCGCATAATTTAAAAAATCGAAACCGCCGTCGCCGGCGCCAAAATAAACTCCGAAACGTCGTGTGTCCGTCATTTTAGAAGCTGAAAGACCCGCATCTTTCATAGCCTCATCCGCCGCTTCCAGCGCAAAAAAACTGTTCCGTCCCAGGTACGAATAGTCTTTGGCTCGTGAGGTCCATTTTTTGAAATCAAAATTTTTAACTTCTCCGGCGATATTCGTCGGAAAGGTCGAAGCATCAAAAATAGTGATGTGCCCGACGCCGGAGGCGCCGCTCGTCAGACCCTTCCAGGTATCGCGCACCTGATTGGCCAGCGGTGTAACGGCACCCATTCCTGTAATAACAACTTTTTTTGGCATTATTTCCCCTCAAAACGTTTGGTCACAAGCGACGCACATGGGCTGCCAAGACCAAAGGCGTTGGTTAATACATATCGGATCTCTTTTTTCCCCGAACGATCCAGGATCCATTGAGCACCGGAAGCGCCGCGCAGATTTTTTAAATTGAGCATGGGTGGGATGATCTGATGCTCCAAAGCTAACGTAGAAACTATTACATCTAAAACACCGGCGGCGAAACCCGTAAAACCTGTCACCGGTTTTGAATTGGTGAGCGCCACCGCGGGACCTGTCTTCGTCAACGCCTCAATGGCTTCGAGCTCAAGACGGTCTTCCTCGGGAATACCCACGCCGGATGATTGAATGTAACTCAGTTCTTTGGCTAAGATTCCGGATTCGGCCAGGGCCGAGTCCATGGCTTCGAAACGGCCTTTTGAGCTTGAGGCCCCAAATCCTGTCACTTCCGCATAGATTTTTGCACCACGTTTTTTAGCGTGCTCCCACTCTTCAAGAACGATGAACCCGGCGCCTTCCCCAATCACAAATCCTTTCGCGTCTTTATCAAAAGGCTTGTACGAATCACTTAAAACTCCCATCACTTGATATTGCGATAAACCAAGCGGATTGGTCTTGGATTCAGCACCACCCGCCAGCATGAGGTCCGCGGCGCCGCGCTCAATGATACGCACCGCTTCGCCGATGGCTTGCAATGCGGATGAAGCGCCAGTCGTCATAGTATTGTTAGGGCCTTGGAGGTCAAAAAGGATGGAGATATGGCATGCCGGCATGTTTGGGAGATATTTCAAGAGCCACAACGGAAAAAGCGCGCTGATTCCGTCCGTACCAAATTTTTTTAGATCCAGGAGCCCTTTATCGGACACGCTCGACTGAATGCTGTATGCCAACTCATCCAATTCATGATTTAATACGCCTGATCCCACGATAAGACCCATGCGCTCGCGCGGTACAGAAACCGTACGCAGTTTGGCATCGTCAATAGCGAGTGATGCCGCTGCTACGGCCAGCTGAATGTCGCGTGCCATTACTTTCAGAGCTTTTCTTTGCGTAACAAATTTTTCGGGAATAAAATCCCGTATTTCCGCCCCGGCCGGATGCCAGCCATTGCCATTGGCAGAAAATGAAAGTGTCCCGATCGCGGAACGCCCTTCAACGGCACTCTGCCAAAGAGGCAATGCGCCTTCGCCGGCGCCCGTCAGCGCACCCAGTCCTGTGATTGCTATTCTTCTTTTTAACACGAAGCTACCTTTAAACTTTTTTCCACCACCTCATGGATACGGTAATGTTTTAGAAAACCGTCATTGAATACAACTCTCTTACCATTACCGGTCTGGATCAGTGAATCAATGGTCACAAGAAAAATCTTAGCCGACGCCACTTCCTGCCCTTTGTTACGTACGACACCGCTCACGAGACCGCCTTCTTCCCGTTCTTCTTCTATCCAAGTTTCTATCGAAAGTCGGCAAGGCGGCGCAACCACGCAGGAAAAGCGCGCCTCCGAAATTTTGGCCAGAATGACTTCCTTCCGGAAATCGATACCCAAACCTACCAAAACACCTCCGGCCTGTGCTATCATTTCCATGAAAAATACTTCAGGAACTAAAGGTCTGTCGGGGAAATGGTCTTTGAAAAAATCTTCGCTTCCATGGAAGTCCTTATAAGCACGCGCCTGCGAGCCTTTTTTTAAAAATTCAAATTCGCTTATGAGGTCCCAACGCATGAGTCGGCTATTTTCCAGTTTCAGAAATACAATAACACTCTACCAAGATATATCTAGGCCTAAGAATCCATTTTAATCGTAGATTGTCCAATTTATGTTTCTTCTCCCCTGACACATTTCTCCAATTATACGCCAATTTTCCCATACGCCCAGGAAGAATTTCGATACGCCGGAATGCCAAAAAACCTGTCGGGCGAGGTGAAAATGCCTTAAAAATAGCCTCTTTGGCTGCCAGCAATAGCCCCAGTCGCTCGGCCGCGGAACGTGGGTTGCGGCCGGAATGAATAAATCGAATTTCGCGGGACGTGAAAAAAGAACTGAGCGAATTGCGATGGATTTTATAGAAACGGCGGGCGCGGACTACTTCTACGAGATCGACCCCGAGATGGAGATCCGGATATTTTTTACTTATTGACCGTGGCAAGCTTCTCGCTGAGGTAGTCGATGATCATGCCGACAGTGAAAACATTGCCCAAATTCGAGACCAAAGGTTCTTTTGCGAACTGGTCCCAATGGCCATTCGGGATTTTTTTCTTCAGTTCATCGATGCCGGCCTGTGTGATGCGGCCATCCTTCACAAAACGAACGTCTGTGAGAAGTTTTTCGGGGAAAAGCTCACCTTTTGGAATTTTGATCTTGAATGTTTTCTCGAGACGGAAAACGATATCTAGAAAATCAATGGACTCGGCACCAAGATCCTTTATCAGCGACGACTCGGGCGTAATGCTGGATTCTTCTACTTTAAGGGCCTGCGCGATAATGTGTTGGACGTTTTTTAAGATGCTGTCCCTGTCCTGCATAAAACTTTAAACTCCTCTTATTTCACTTCCGACCTAAAAGACTCAAGCCTCCGTCGACGGGCAACACTTGTCCTGTAATATAACGCGCCTCGTCTGACGCTAAAAATGCCACCACCGCAGCGATATCCCAAGGCTCGGCAAATACAGCCATTGGAATTTTTTCCAGCATACGTCCGCCAAACGCCGAGCGGGACGCTTCCGACATCTGTGTATTCACCATACCCGGAGCGACCGCGTTCACCGTAATATTCTTCGGAGCGAACT
>JAHFFI010000130.1 GCA_023248025.1 Candidatus Omnitrophota bacterium | reverse complement strand
CGCTTTGAAATCCTCCATGAGATCCATCATGGATGTCTCGCCTTCTTCACCCACTGTCTGGTCCAGGGACATGGTGCCCTGGTCGTATTCGGATAATTCTTTGATCTTGTCGACAGGCATTTTCATCGCGCGGGCCAGTTCCGCTACTTTTGGCTTGCGCCGCAGGCGATGCATCAGACGTTCGTTTACTTTGCGGAAACGCGATAAAGTCTCAACCATGTACACCGGTATACGCACGGTCTTGCCCTGATCGGCCAACGCGCGCGTGACATGCTGCTTGATCCACCACGCGGCATAAGTAGAAAAACGAAAGCCTCTTTTCGGGTCAAATTTGCTCACTGCTTTCATGAGGCCAAGGTTGCCCTCTTCGATCAGGTCCAGAAGCGGTACACCAAAACGTGAATACTGCTTCGCGATATTGATAACGAGCCTGAGATTGGAACGGATCATGAGGCGGCGTGCCTGCGCGTCTCCGCGTTTCACGCGTTTAGCTACTTTAAGCTCATTCTCCGCCGTTAATAGCGGGATATTTTTAATATCTTTAAGATAGAGCTTCAGCGCGTCATTCAAGGGCTATTTTTTTCTCTCTTTTAACACGGCTTGAGCCGCAGCCAAACGCGCGATGGGAACGCGGTAGGGCGAGCAGCTGACGTAGTTGAGACCCGAACGATGACAAAACTCTATCGAAGCGGGATCTCCGCCGTGTTCACCGCAAATACCGATTTTAAGATCTTTTTTCACGGAACGGCCTTTGGTGACAGCCCCTTCGATGAGTTTGCCCACACCCTGCTGATCCAGAGACACGAATGGGTCGACTTTAAGTATTCCGCGCTGGATGTAGTGCGGCAGGAACTTTCCGATGTCATCGCGCGAAAAACCAAACGTCATCTGTGTGAGATCATTCGTACCGAAGCTGAAGAACTCTGCTTCTTTGGCGATATCGTCGGCAAGAATGGCCGCGCGAGGAATCTCGATCATGGTGCCTATTAAATACTCGATCTTTATTTTATGCTTAGCGGTGACGTCTTCGGCGATCTTGCGTATATCCTGTTTCGTGAAAATGAGCTCTCCCACGATGCCGACAATCGGTATCATGACTTCAGGAACCACACGTAAACCCTCTTTGGCCAGTTCGCAAGCCGCTTCAAAAATAGCCTGAGCCTGCATTTTATAAATCTCAGGATACGTCACAGCCAAACGGCAGCCGCGATGCCCCAGCATGGGATTGACTTCATGCAGGAGTTTCACCTTGCGATCCAAGTCCTTCGGAGAAATCTTAAGATCCTTGGCAACTTTCTTTAACTCCTTTTCGCCCTTGGGCAAAAACTCATGAAGCGGCGGGTCCAAAAGACGGATCGTGACCGGAAGTCCGGCCATGGCCTTGAACATGCCCTTGAAATCGCCTTTCTGGAGCGGCTCAAGTTTGCGCAGGGCTTTGATGCGTTCGGCTTCAGTCTGGGCCAGGATCATCTCACGCATGGCCTTAAGACGATTTTCACCAAAAAACATGTGCTCGGTGCGGCAGAGGCCGATGCCTTCCGCTCCGAAATCACGGGCGAGTTTTGCGTCTTCGGGCGTGTCGGCGTTCGTACGGACTTTAAGCGTTCTTATTTCATCCGCCCATTGCATGAACTGCTTGAAATCGTTCCCAAGCACGGGATTGACGAGCTTGACTTCGCCCAGTATCACCTCACCGGTTGAGCCGTTGAGAGAAATCATGTCCCCTTGTTTCACTTTCACTACGCCCGCGGCTGTTTTGACGGTGAAAAACTTGCCCTTATCATCAATATGAATGGCGCTGCAGCCTGCGATGCAGCATTTGCCCATACCGCGCGCGACAACCGCCGCGTGGCTGGTCATGCCGCCGGTGGCCGTAAGAATACCCTCAGCCGCAGCCATACCACCTACGTCCTCGGGAGAAGTTTCGAGGCGAACCAGAACGACCTTCTTTGCATTTTCATGCGCATCGATCGCTTCATCCGCGGTAAACACCACGCGTCCGACAGCGGCGCCCGGTGAAGCCGGCAAGCCCTTCGCCAGTGTGATGTATTTGGATTTTGTATCGATGGTCGGGTGCAGCAATTGATCCAGCTGTTCGGGGTCAACGCGCATAACCGCTTCTTCCTTAGTGATCATTCCCTCGCCCACCATGTCACAGGCGATCTTGACGGCCGCCGCTGCGGAACGTTTGCCGTTGCGGGTTTGGAGAAGATACAACTTTGCTTCTTCGATGGTGAATTCCAGATCCTGCATGTCGCGGAAATGGCTTTCAAGACGCTTGTAGATCGACACGAGTTCCGAGTAAGCCTTGGGCATTTTTGTTTTCAGTTCGCTAATGGGGTTCGGCGTACGAATGCCGGCCACCACATCCTCGCCCTGCGCGTTCATTAAAAATTCACCGAAGAATTTGTGTTCGCCGGTGGCGGGGTCGCGTGTGAACGCCACTCCGGTGCCGCTGGTTTCGCCGAGATTGCCGAACACCATCGACTGAACATTCACGCCGGTGCCGAGATCATGCGGAATCTTATTGAGATTGCGGTAGGTAATGGCGCGGGCATTGTTCCACGATGTGAACACTGCGTCGCAGGCAAGCTTAAGCTGATCGGTTGGGTTATCGGGAAAAGGTTTCTTTGTGATTTTCTTCACAAAGTCTTTGTATTCTCTCACGATCTCTTTTAAATCCTTTGCCGACAGATCCGTGTCCTGAGTGATTTTTAGTTTCTTTTTCTTGGCGGTGAGAATGTGCTCAAATCCATGATGCGGCATCTCCAATACCACGTTGCCGAACATTTGAATAAATCGACGGTAGGTATCGTATGCAAATCGCTCATTGCCTGATTTTCGGACAAGGCCTTCGATAGCCGCTTCGTTCAAGCCGAGGTTCAATATGGTGTCCATCATGCCCGGAAGCGAAACGGAAGCGCCGCTGCGGACGGACACTAGGAGGGGATTGTCTTTGGAGCCGAATTTTTTGCCGGTCGCTTGTTCAAGCTTTTTTAAATTTTCCTGCATTTCCTGCTCAAGTCCCGCAGGCCATTTTTCGCCATTGGAATAGAATTCTTTGCAAGTGACCGTCGTAATGGTAAAGCCGGGTGGAACCGGAATACCGAGATTCGTCATTTCGGCGAGATTGGCGCCCTTGCCGCCGAGAAGCAGGCGCTGCTCGCGCGTGCCTTCTGCTTTGCCATTTCCAAAGAAATACACATATTTTTTCATCGACTTCGAAACCCCTTCTTTAGTGGACTGATTTTCCGTCGTGGTGGGCATTGAAATGGAACCCTTTCTACTGAGCTTTCATTAAATTTTAATTTTTTGTCACATCAATCTTTGAGAGATCGGCGACATCTTCGGCAAAAATACTGCGGACGCTGGATAGTAGCGCCAAAC
>JAHFFI010000038.1 GCA_023248025.1 Candidatus Omnitrophota bacterium | reverse complement strand
GTTTTTGTGCTGAAGAAAAAATCATCAGATAGAAGCGTCGAGGATCGTTACGCAGGTATTGGAAACGGGTCGGGCGGAAAGTATTGCGTGCATTATTTTGCCGCCTCGCAGGTCCTGCCTAAATCGAAGCGGTATTATTTCTCAGAGCCTGAGCTCCTATTGCGGTCGGTGCGGAAAAATCCGCATTTGTGGGGAGCTGAAATAATTTCCGCCGCTGACTTAGAGCCGGGTTCGCTGTTCCATCCGGATGAATGGAATTACGCGCGCCAGATGCTCTCGGTCAAGATCGCCCAGCCATGAAAAAAGTGTCCGAACTGTATTCGCGGCATCCCGGCTCGGATATTTTTATCGTCGGCACCGGCGCGTCGCTTCGTGTATTTCCGCTCGCCCTTTTGGAAGGCAGGATCAGCATCGGCTTAAACGATGCTTTCCGGTTTTGTCCGGTCACGTACGGCATTACGGTGCACCCCGATCTTTATATCCCCGAATTTTCTCCGATTCCATGGATCACGAAACATGACAAAATGAAAAATTTAGTTTCTGCCGCACAGCTCGGTCACGCAGAAAAAAATTTTTATTTTTTCGAATCCGACGGAAAACAGAACACTCAAAGTCCCAACGAACCCAGGGACGAAGGGAGAATGCTCGAATGGGTGAAAAAACCCACCGCCGATTATTTGTATTTATGGTCATCCATCTCACAAACAGGCGTCAATCTCGCGGCCAATATGGGAGCCCGCAATATTTTTCTCGTAGGTTGCGACCAAACGGAACTTTTGGGAAATGCCCACGCGCATGCCAAGCCTACGCGTTGGAAAGGGGTAGACCCGAAGCACCGCTACCGGCAATATTTCGAGGGTTTGTCCGAAGTTCGCTTGGCCTTGCGCGAAAGATCGGTGAATCTTGTTTCGCTTACGCCGTTTGTTGGGCTGGGACATCTCGAAGATGATTTTAAGAAATTATGCGGGGAACTGAATATGCCGGAATTTCTGGAAACGCCGCCCGACCGTTCACCGGCAGTGTCGTTGACTGAAAAAATTAATTGGTTTTTTACGAAGCACGTTAAGTAATCTATTCTAATGCCGATTCCTGATATAAACTATGCGTCACGACCCCTCAACCCGGAGCGTATGGAAGCGCTTTTGCGATATGCGGGGCGTTCTATCCTGGATGTCGGTTGCGGAAGCGGGGTTTACGTATTGGCATTAAAAGGGCGCTTTGACATATATGGCATGGACCATCACCGATATGAGGAATGGCAGAAAGCTCCCGAACTTTTTCAGATCGCCACGGGCGAAAAGTTGCCTTTTACCGACAATAGCTTCGACACCGTCGTTTCTTTCGAGACGCTCGAACATCTCAAAGAACCGCTCTTAGCACTAAAGGAGTACCACCGCGTGTGCCGAAAAAATGTCATCCTTTCCGTTCCGAACTGCGATGTCACGAAAGGCATGCTTAAAAGTAATCTCGTTTTTTCACATTGGCTCGACAGAACCCATGTGCACTATTTTGACAAAAATTCCATTGCTTCGCTCATGACGCAAGCCGGATTTTCTATCTTTAGAAATGAGGCCATTAACCGTATTTCATTGGCTCCGCTCGTGGCCGAGAAAATGGGCATGGCGCCTGAAGGGATTGTTGCGAGGGCGCTTCGTAAAACCTCGACGTTTTCGCCGTTCCGTCGTTATTATCTGACGCGGCTTGTGGTGGCCGAGAAATACGGAGTGCTCTCAGCATGATAAAAAAAAGAAATGCCAAGTGGAGGCAGCTGGTTCGATCACGCGGACTTTACATCGAGCCCCGAGCGATTCTTAGCAAGCATTCCAAGGTGTTTTGTATCGGAAGCTGTTTTGCGGTCGAGATCAAACGCACGCTACGCAAAATGAATTATTGCGTGCATCCAGCCGATGATCCATTGAAAATCGCACTATCGGACGGAAAGGTGTATGTTCCTACGGAGAGGCAGTTGATGCATTACAACACGTATTGCATTCTGCAGGAGTTCGAGAAAGCATTGGATCTCTGGCGGCAGCCCGATGACGATTATTGGGTGGTGCGTGACTCGCAAACGGACCGTTATCTAAATGGGAGCTATCAGGACCCTTACCGCAACAGAGTCAGCGCACGCACGCATGAGGACATACTCTGTATCACGAGAGAATTTGACCGCGTCCTGCGTGAAGGCATTCTCCAAAGCGACGTTTATATTGTCACGCTGGGTCTTACCGAAGTGTGGCGCAAGAAAGACAACGGCCGCGTGGCCGGCGTCAATCCACGCTATCTCAGCGACGAGATAGCATTCGAACGCAGCACATTCGAGGAAAATTATGCGAACATGAAGCGAATGGCGGAACTTATCGGAACTCATTTTCCAGGACGGCAGATTGTGCTTTCCGTATCTCCGGTGCCGATGAGCATGACTTTCTCCGATGAGGATGTCATGGTTGCCAATATGGAAAGCAAGGCCGTGCTTCGCGCAGTTGCGACGCGCATTGCGCGTGAGTACCCGAACGTGACATATTTCCCATCTTACGAGATGTGCACACTTTTCGAAAAATTTAAGATCCGGCCGGTTTATAAATCGGACGCGCGGCATGTGCTACCGGAAACAGTCGCCAGCATCATTGAATCATTTCTTGAACACTTTTCCTCAGACGGACCGGAAGCGGCTCGCGCGGTTGTACCGCCGAAGCACCCTTTTTTCTTTATGGAGCGCCTGTTTCGACGTATGATGAGCCTATGAATTCTACGATCATTCTCAGCATCATCGTGGTCAATTTTGAAACGCCCGAATACACGCTCGGTTGCCTGCGATCCGTGTTCGCGCATGCGCCGGCATGTTCTTTTGAAGTCATTCTCATCGATAACGGCTCCCGTGACGACAGTCTTTTACGGATTCGCGAGGAGATACCGCAGGTGATAGGCATCGAAACCGGTGAGAACATCGGTTTTTCGCGAGCGAATAATCTCGGTATCAGCAACGCGCGCGGGGAGTTTATTCTTCTACTTAATAGTGACACGCTCGTTTTGGACAAGTCGCTGGACCGCATGGTCGAATATTTATTCGCGGACCCAAAAGTGGGGGCGGTCGGTCCGAAGCAAGTGGACGCGGAAGGGCGCTTGCAGCTGTCCTGGGGAGTTTTTCCGACGTTCTTTTCGGAGCTTTTAAGAAAAGTACTGCATTACCGGCTTTCCATCAATGATTTCAAAGTGCGCGAATATCTGGAAGGAAAATTTTCAGGGCAGGCGCGCGTGGATTGGGTGTCGGGCTCATGTCTCATGATGAGGCGCAGCGTTCTGAATCAGACCGGGTTCCTGGACCCGCATTTTTTCATGTATTTCGAGGATATTGATCTCTGTCGGCGCATCCAAGACAAGGGCTGGCAGGTGCATTTCAGTTCCGACATGAGTATCCTTCATTACGGCGGCGTCTCGGCCAAAAAGAACCTGCTGAAGGTGCTGGTCGAGTACCGCCACAGCCAGATCTATTTTGCGCGCAAATATTACGGTTTGTCCGGTGTTTTTGCGCTTAAACTTTTTTTATTTATAAAATATAGCATTTATTTCGTCCGCTGGACTGTCGCATACATGGTTTTTCTCCTCGCGGGCGGTGACAAGAAGAGTATTTTCATTAAATTACTACTTTGCAAGAAAACGATCGAACTCATTTTCAGTCCCGAAAGACCTGTCCGTCAATCCTTGTAGACGCAGACGACCATGAAACTGGGAAAACTCAATCAACTCATCGACGATTCTAATCCTCTCAAAGGCCGGTGGGAGATCACTCCCAACCACGAGATCCGTTACCGCGCGGAAAATAAAAAAGAAGAAGTGAGTTTGAAAGCGCCCATCGTCACTGCGGAGCCTGACGCGCTCGTCGTCTCAGTGACCGAGCGCCAGGAAGACCAGAAGATCGTGACCAGTCTTTGGCGGCTGACCGGAAAATGGGGTCTGGACGAGCGGAACCGCATCGTTTTTTATGTGGAGCGTGAAAAAGGAAAGTCGGACGAGCTTACTTTTCACGGTGAATGGTCAGTCAATAAAAAGTACGAGATAGTTTACTCGTATGAAACGACGGAACTTAAAACAAAGAAAAAGCGCCTACGTACTTTGGCTTTCGGCGGTTATTGGGATATTTCAGAAAAGAATCGCCTAAGCTATCTTTTGGGCGGAGGTTCGGACTCGGTTTTTCGTGTCCGGGGGGCTTTTCAAACCAAGAGTATATATGCCAAAGACGGAGAGATCCGGTATCAGGCCGGGGCGGAACTGTCCGGTAGGCGTAAAGAAAAGATCATTATCCTGTTTGGAAAGTGGAAAGTGTCGCATGACTTGCGGCTTTCTTTTGAAATTACTTATGAAAATGGACGCAAAAAGAGCATTTTTTTCGGGGGTGAATATGCCATCGATGAGCGTCTCCAGGTGAGGGTGGATCTGACGACCTACCATGACAAAAAAATAGGGTTGGAAGTTGTTTTCACGAAAGAAGTTCTGATGGCCGAAGGCCAGGCGTTTTTGAGGCTAAGAAAGACATTTGAAGAGTCTCGAATAGAAGGCGGAATACGTTTTAAATTTTAGATTGTTTAAGCACTAGTTTTCCGTTAGAATAAAACATCAATTTTGCCATGGCTTTGTACGCTGTGATATTTAAAACTTTTAGTGTCGCAGGATTAGGAAAGTTTAAGCACTGCTGCAGTGGGCCTAGGCTCGCAGTTACAAGTTCCGCGCCGATAGCTCTCCGCCACAGAACATGGCGGACCCGCCTTCGGCGGGAGTTCCTTCGCCATCGGCGCGGAGTGAAAAAATAACGCGCCGATAGCTCAGTTGGTAGAGCAGCTGACTCTTAATCAGCGGGTCGCAGGTTCGATCCCTGCTCGGCGCACAAATTTTTCAGATAATAATGCAGGGATCGAAGTGAGCCGCGTGATTATGAGCTGCGACGGTTAGGAGCAGCGAATGCGGCGAGTGGCCGACCCGGAGCAAAGCGAAGGGCGCCGATCCCTGCTCGGCGCATGAAATTCTGCAGTGTTAGGGCGGATGGCGAAACTGGCAGACGCGTCAGCCTTAGGAGCTGATGGGGCAACCCTTGGAGGTTCGAGTCCTCTTCCGCCCAGAATTTGGATGATCGGAAGAGACTCGAAGTGAGCCGCGCGATTATGAGCTGCGACGGTTAGGAGCAGCGAATGCGGCGAGTGGCCGACCCGGAGCGAAGCGGAGGGCGCCGAGTCCTCTTCCGCCCAGAATTTGGATGATCGGAAGAGACGCTGGCTTGAGTTTTCTTTGAATTGTGGCTATATACAGAGAGTAGAGTTTGAGAAGTTGGATCGACAGTATGACGAAATCAATGCGATGCTGTATGCGTTGATGCAGAATCAGAATAGCATTTCCTGATAACTGTCACCTGTTGACTGATTTCTGATAAAAACGCGGGAGTAACTCAGTGGTAGAGTGGCCGCAATCTTTTTGATTGCGGCACTGCGCGCCAATCTTGATGATTGGCGCTACGCAACTAACTCGCTAGGAAGTTGTTTTGGCTGGATTTACTTCGTTGAGCATTTGAGGTTCATTCGCGGGAGTAACTCAGTGGTAGAGTGCAACCTTGCCAAGGTTGAGGTCGAGGGTTCGAATCCCTTCTCCCGCTCCATGATTTTCGCGGAAGCAGCTTATCTGCTTCGTTACGCACTGCGCTCCTTTGTGCGACGCTATTACCATAGCGTCTCCGCAGTTGCTTGTGCGTGCCTCACATAAAAGCTGCTTGCGCGAAAATCACAGTAACAGTATGGTGGGAATGGTTTGGTTCCAGTGAAAAGAGAGGACGTATCTAAGCATGAAGATTGTAGACTTCCTTAAAGAAAAAGCAATAAACGCAAATCTTAAAGCTACGACCAAGGAAGCCGTGATACGAGAGCTCGTTGATCTTCTCGCGAAGGCCGAAGGATTAAGAAACAAGGAAGAACTGATCAAAGTTCTACTCAACCGTGAAACGCTGGGTTCTACCGGCATCGGTCAGGGGGTGGGTATTCCACACGGTAAGACCAATGTCGCCAAGGAACTCATTGCCGCTTTTGGCATTTGCCGTCAAGGTGTGAATTTTGATGCGCTGGACGGTGAACCTGTTTATCTTTTTTTTCTGCTGGTCGCCCCCGAAGACTCCGCCGGCCCGCATCTTAAAGCGCTGGCCCGTATCTCCCGGCTTCTCAAAGATAAATATTTCCGCGAATCCCTAAAATCGCTCACGGATGAAAAGATAATTCTTAAACTCATTCGAGAAGAAGACGCGAAGAAACCTTAGGACCCTATGGGTATGTTTAAGTGGCTGTACCCCGGCATGCGCGTCAAACGCTGGGTCTTCCTGTGCTGGTTCGGCATCGTACTTTGCTCAATGGGCTTTGTTCTTGTTATTACGGAGCCGCAAAAGACGAGTGGCAGCCTCATTGTTCTCCTGGGTGTTGCGTCGGTTGCCATCAGTATCCGCAAGATCATTAAATCCGTCGTGGCGGTTTTACTCCCTCAGCGCGAAGGCGAGCTGGTCAATATTATCTTTCAAAAAAGATATCTCGAACGCGGGCCCAAGATTGTTGCCATCGGCGGAGGTTCGGGGCTTTCAGTTCTTCTGCATGGCTTAAAAGAGCTGACATCCAATATCACCGCCGTTGTGACAGTGGCTGACGACGGCGGTTCTTCCGGACGTCTCCGCAGCCAATTCAATATGCCGCCTCCCGGCGATATCCGTAACTGCCTCGTGGCGTTGGCGGACGCAGAACCTTTAATGAGTGATCTTTTTCAATTCCGATTTCAGGAGTCAGGTGAGCTCGAAGGCCATAATTTCGGCAACCTTTTTATCCTGGCTATGTTGAAAGTGACGGGCGATTTCGAAAAAGCTATTCGCGAATCCTCCAAAATTCTGGCGATCCGCGGCAGAGTGGTCCCCGCAACACTCAAAAAAATATCGCTCGTCGCCCAGCACAAAGACGGGTCACGCACGGAAGGCGAGAGCAACATTACAAAAGTAAAAAGCCCGATCGAGCGCGTTTATCTGAGACCTGACGGCTGCGGCGCGACCCAAGACGCATTGACGGCCATAGCGGAAGCCGACGCCATCGTGATCGGACCCGGCAGTCTTTATACAAGTGTTCTTCCAAACCTTTTGATCGAAGATCTGGCCGATGCCATTGCAATAAGCACCGCTCCTAAGATTTATATTTGCAATGTCATGACTCAGCCTCATGAAACGGATAATTTTACGGCATTCGACCATGTGAATGTCATCATCGAACACACGCGGCCCGATATTTTAAGCCATGTGCTTGTTAACTCGGGAGACATTTCTGAGAGTGTTCTGAAGAAATATGCCAAGGAAGAAGCTTTCCCAGTGGATGGCAATGCCGCGCGTATGCGTATGCTAGGCTACCAGGTCATCGAGCAAAATATCGCCACGAGCGGCGACGTGATACGTCACAACCCGCGCCGCGTGACAAAGATTATTTCTGAAATCATTCAGTCGCATAAAAAGCGCTCCGCAGAACCGCGTAAAAAAGCGAAGGTGAATTTTGCCCGCACTGCCGACTAAGTCGTTCATTCTTTGTGTTCATGCGCATCAGCCGGTAGGCAATTTTGAATGGGTTTTCGAGGAAGCGTACGAAAAATCCTACCGTCCTTTTTTTGAAGTGCTGGAAAAGCACCCCGGTATTCTTATGAACTGCCATTTTTCGGGCAGTCTTCTGGACTGGCTCATGGAGCACAAGCCAGAATTCATCGAAAAACTTCAAAAAATGCATTTGCGCGGGCAGCTGGAGTTTATTGGCGGCGGTTATTACGAGCCAATCTATGGAATGCTCTCTAAAAAAGACCTCGCGGGGCAAATATTATTAATGCAGGAGAGACAGCGCGCCTTGTTTGGAAAAACACCTCTAGGTTCGTGGCTCACGGAACGCGTTTGGGACCCCGAACTTGCCAAAACACTGAGGTCGTTGGGTATTGAATTCACTATCCTCGATGATCTGCATCTGGAGAACGCAGGTGTCAAAGCACCGGTGACCGGATATTACGAAACCGGCGAAGGAAAAGATAGCATCAGACTTTTTGCATCGATGAAGGATCTAAGATATCTCATGCCGTTTAAGCCGGCACTGGATACTGTGCAGTTCCTCGGATCATCCGCCGCGCAGCCCGAAGACTGTTTTGTATTCGGAGATGATATTGAAAAATTTGGACTTTGGCCGGGTACTTACGAATGGGTGTATGGCCAAGGATGGCTCGAACAGCTTTTTAGCCTGCTTGAAAAGTCCGAGCAGATCAAGCTGTATACATTTAGCCAGTTCCTTTCGGCGTTCCGCCCAAAAAGTAAGGTCAGCGTGCCGCATTCCAGCTATATCGAGATGATGGAATGGTCTGATGGCAATTACTATAACTTTTTCAAAAAATATCCCGAAAGCGCTTATATGCGCGACCGCATGCAGCATTTGAGTGATCGTGTTGCGAAGGTATCTCCTAAGCCGAAGGACAAGAACATCTGGGAAAAAGTAAAGCAGCTCCTTTATAAAGCGCAGTGCAACTGTGCTTATTGGCATGGTGTTTTTGGAGGGTTGTACCTGCATCATTTGCGTTCCGCTATTTTTGAGAATATTATTCAGGCAGAAACGACGCTGACAAAAGAAGCCAAACGCTTTGGACTACCCGCTCCCAAAAAAATCGAATCCATAAAATTAAGGTCGGGCAACCGTTTTCGCGTGCTCCAGAAAAATATGGTGAGTTTTTTTAACCCATTTTACGGCGGCGCTCTGGAAGAGTTGGATTACCTACCGTTGTCGGTGAATCTCATGTGTAATCTCGGTCGACATAAAGAAAAATATCATCAGAGCCTCATAAAAAAAGAGGGGACCTCCGGAAGCAGCACAAAGGAAGAGCCTCTTTCGATACATGATATTCTGGGCTCCAAGGAAAAAGACCTAAAGGACCATCTGCATTATGACCGTTATAGACGATTGTCCTTCCTGGATCATTTTTTTGAGGCGCCGCTCGAACTTGATGATTTCATGAAATGTCTCTATAAAGAGAAATGGGATGCCGCTAACAAGCCTTACAAAGCCAAAAAAACGCTGAAAGGCCTGGAGCTTTCCCGAAAAGCCGGCATCGAGATCACGAAACTTGTAACGCCTCGCTCGGACAATGTTCTCCGCGTACAATATACGCTCAAGAACACGACGGCGCGTCTGCTTGAAACCGTGCTGGGCATTGAATTTAATTTTTCAATCGGTGATAATTTTGCCATGAAAGGAGTCACGTCGCTTCCGGTGCGCGACTGGGTCCTGAAGGATGACTGGCGCAATATCGCGATCAAACTCCGGATGAGCCAGCCCTTTTCTTTTTTGGCGGCGCCTATTGAGACAGTCTCCGGCTCTGAGGCCGGGCTTGAAAAAACTTATCAGGAGCTGGGAGTGCTGCTGCAGAAGAAGGTTGGTTTAAAGCCGAAAGGCACCGAATCGTTTTGGATAGAGCTTGAGACGGAGGCCTTTTAAGCGTTATGATCATTAAAAAGAACGCCCAGGTCAAAAATGCTCAGGGGCTTCATGCGCGCCCGGCTTCGATATTTGTCCAGATCGCAAACCGTTTTGAGTCTGACATTACGGTGCGTAAGGACAGTGAGGAAGTGAACGGCAAGTCCATCATGGGGCTCATGATGCTGGCCGCTTCCGCGGGCAGCATTATCGAGATTGAGATCAGCGGAAACGATGCCGTAGAAGCCATGAAAGCGCTCGAAGAATTTTTGGAGAAGGATAAAGAATGAAAACAGTGCTAAAAGGCATAGCCGCATCCGCAGGCGTCGCTATCGGTCGCGTGTTCCTGGTGACCAGCGAAGACATGGCCATCCCGCGTCGCACCATCCGCGAGCAGGATATTCCAAAAGAAATCACACGTTTCGAGGACGCGCTGACCAAGACCCGCGCTGAGATATTAAACATTCGTGACAAAATATCCCATGAGATCGGGAAAGAACATGGCGATATTTTCAACGCGCATCTTTTGGTCATCGAGGACCGCGCTCTGCTCGAAGAAGTGATGGAAAAGGTAAAGAAAGAAAAGCTCGCCTGCGAATATGTTTTCTCTCTGGTTTTAAAAAAATACGTTTCTTCTTTCCTTAAGATAGACGACGAATACCTGCGCGAGCGCGTCAGTGACATCAGTGACGTCGGTAAGCGCATCATCCGCCATCTTGTTGGTGAACAGCGCGTTTCTTTAAGCGATATCAAAGAGAAAGTAGTTGTGATCGCGTATGATCTGTCCCCATCGGACACCGCGATGATGCACCGTAAAAACGTCATCGGATTCGCGACAGATATCGGCGGACGCACGTCGCACACCGCTATTATGGCTAAGTCTTTGGAGATCCCGGCCGTAGTGGGTCTTGAATCCATCACACGCCATGTGCACGAAGGCGATCACGTGATCGTGGACGGCTCTCAGGGTATCGTGATCATCAATCCCGGCGCCGCGGATATTCAGAAATATAAGCAGGAAATTGTCCGCCAGCATGAATCCACGCGGAATTTAAAACGCTTAAAAGACCTGCCTTGCATCACGCACGATGGCCACGCAGTGGAATTAGCCGCTAATATTGAATTGCCGGAAGAAGTGGTGTCGGTGGTGGCCCATGGCTCAGATGGCATTGGTCTTTACCGCTCAGAATTTCTTTATATGAATCGTATGGATTTACCCACCGAAGAAGAGCAATATCACGCTTACCGCAAGGTGGTCAAAGAGATCATGCCTAAATCTGTTATCGTCCGTACATTTGACCTCGGCGGCGACAAATTCTTGTCGCATCTGGATATTCCTCACGAGATGAATCCTTTTTTGGGTTGGCGCGCCATACGTTTTTGTCTCGCGAGGCCGGAAATTTTTAAAGCACAGCTTCGCGCGATCTTGCGCGCAAGCGCGCACGGGAAACTCAAACTGATGTATCCCATGATCTCAGGTATACAGGAGCTGAAGCAGGCCAATAAAATGCTTGAGGAAGCCCGACAGGAGCTTCGCGCAAAGAAGATTGCCTTCGACGATAAAATGCAAGTGGGCGCTATGATCGAGATCCCCTCAGCGGCCCTCACTTGCGATATTCTTGCGACAGAAGTGGATTTTTTCAGCATCGGCACGAACGACCTGATCCAATATGCGTTGGCCGTGGACCGCATCAATGAGAAGATTGCGTACCTTTATGAGCCCGCGCACCCGGCTGTATTA
>JAHFFI010000129.1 GCA_023248025.1 Candidatus Omnitrophota bacterium | reverse complement strand
TCGCTTGGTAACCGACGGGTCCTGTCAAAGGAAACGCTCTATTTGTCCTCGCCGTCTATTAGCGGCTCCGGGCAAATAGAGCATTCCCTTCGCCACCCGTCGGAAGTGTTAAGTGATATCGTTGCAGTAGTACAGCCATTGCAGTCACCAACTGTCGAGGAAGTGGTGCGAGGGAATCGGGTGCTCTTTGAGGCGAACGCCCACATCTATTCGCTAGTTAGCCGTAGTCAAGATATGGCGGAGCCGAAAAGAATACCCGATTCCAGGCGCCAAACGGATCAGTGATGCGGCGTACAGTTTTTGAAATTAATTATTAACGTAGGAGGAGACATGAAGATTCTAAAAATCATGGTTTTACTTTCAATAGTGTTTTTATGCCCGGTGCGGGCACATGCGAGTGACTCGGTGCCGTCGGATATCAACCAGAAACTCGACAAAGTGCTCGAGAACCAATCGCAAATATTAAGCGAACTAAGCGATGTTAAGAAAGAACTGGAGATTGTAAAGGTCCGCGCTACGCTGGCCAGCTAAAGCCTATGAAATTTTCTATCAATACTTTTTACGGACTAAAAGCAATTCTTACGCTGGCTAGCCGCTACGGCGAGGGTTCGGTGTCCGTTTCTTCTATTGCTAAAAAAGAGCACATCTCGACCGCCATATTGGGGCAAATATTGAATGCGCTGAAACGCCAGGGTATCGTTAAAAGTATGCGAGGGCCGCAGGGCGGGTATGTGCTGGCAAAAAAGCCCTCCGAATTGCCGCTCGACGAGCTCTTGGTCACGCTTGAAGGAAAACCGTTCACGGACCTGGCTTCGAAAGACGGTCTGAATGCCGAATCGGACGAAGTGGCGGTGGCAGGTTTTCTTTTTTGGAATCATTTTGTTACGGCGATCCATGAAAAACTATCCGAGATGAGTGTCAAAGAGCTTCTGGACGAAGCCAGACAAGCCAAACATTCAAAATTACGAAACGGTCATACATTCCACATTTGAGAGAGGATAGAAGACAGTTCTATGAGTCACTCACGTGACCTCTATAAAGGACACAAAGTGTCTCTGGAAACTGTTATCTGTCTTCCGACTTCTGTTTTCTGAGATTATATGATTGAAAAACAAAAATTACGTGATGAAATAAAACAAAAATTACTAAATCAAATTCCTGAAGAACGCTGGCGTAAAAGCCGTGTCATTGAGGAGAAATTGTTTGCGCTTGCGGAATTGAGGAATGCAAAAACGATAGGTTTTTTTGTGTCGCTTGAGACCGAAGTCGACACGCACGGTATGATAGACAGAGCGCTTCTTGAGAAAAAGAAAGTGTTGGTGCCGCTGACCGATATGAAGGCCAGGGCGCTTTTGCTTTATGAGATCACCAACCGCGCCGATGATCTTAAGCGCGGCACCATGGGAATTTGGGAACCGAATCCCGCGAAGACTCGCAAAGCTGAAGTTAGCGAACTGGACGCGATCATCGTGCCGGGGCTGGCTTTTGACGCTGCGGGGAACCGTTTAGGGCGGGGGCGAGGGTTTTATGACAGATTCTTGGGAAAAGTAGACAGACATGTGCCAAAGATCGCTATTTGTTTTTTATTCCAACGTGTTGACGAAGTGCCCGTTGGCGTACATGACGTGAAAATCGACAAGATCGTTACGGATTAAAAAAGGAAAGAGAGTTATTCCATGAGTTTGCGGGACATTTTATCGTTTCTCATAGGCGGGTTTATTTTTGGAGCACCTTTTTTCGCGATCGGATTCTACGTGAGAAAACGTTTTGCCGAGCGCCTCATACGCACGGCCGAATCCAAAGCGAGAGAAATCCTTGTCACGGCAAAACGTGAATCGGAAAGTGTTTTTAAGAGCTCACAAAAGGAAAGTCAGCAAACCCTCATTAAACTTCAGCGGGAATTTGAGGACAAGATCGCTGAAACTCGCCGTGATTTGCAGAATCAGGAAAAAGTATTGAGCCATAAAGAGAACGTGGTCGACCAGAAGATCGATATTATCGAGAAAAAAGAAAAAGAGACCGGATTTCGCCTACAGGAAGCGACGCAAAAGGAAAAAATAGTTTCAGACCACGAAAATGAACTCGTCAAAATCCTTCAGGAAGAAAAAGAGGCTCTCAGACGCATTTCAAGCATCAACCCCGAGGATGCCAAGCGCGAGCTTCTGCAGCGCATGGAGATTGAAGTACGCACGGATGCGGGGCGGCTCATAAGAGATATTGAAAAAAAAGCGGAAGAGGAAGCTGATAAAAAAGCAAAAAAAATACTCGCACTCGCCATGCAGCGATGTGCCGTCGAACACACCATCGACCAGACCGTTACCATTGTCACATTATCCGCTGACGATATGAAAGGCCGTATTATCGGAAAGGACGGCCGCAATATTCGTAGCTTTGAAACGACGACGGGAGTTGACCTCGTGATCGATGAAACACCCGGTATTGTTACGCTTTCTTCTTTTGATGGCATACGCCGCGAGATCGCAAAACTATCGCTTGAGGAGCTTATGAAAGATGGACGTATTCAGCCTTCACGCATCGAAGAAGTTGTTCAAAAATATAAACGTCAGATGGAAAATGTATTAAAAGAAGAGGGAGATAAGGCACTGCTCGACATTGGCGCGGGTAACGTGCACCCCGAGATCGTTAAACTTCTGGGCCGTTTGAAATTCCGTTCGAGTTACGGCCAGAATGTTCTGTCTCATTCGCTCGAAGTCGCTTATCTCATGAATGTCATCGCGGGTGAAATGGGCATCGACCCTGTTTTGTCGCGCCGTGCGGGGCTTTTGCATGATTTGGGTAAAGCCGTTAGCCACGACGTCGAGGGGCCTCATGCCTTGATCGGCGGGGAATTGGCGCGCCGTTATGGCGAACATCCGGACGTGATACACGCCATCGAAGCGCATCACGAGGATATTCCGATGCAGTCCATATGGCCTATGCTCGTTCAGGCCGCGGATGCTGTGAGCGCCGCTCGTCCTGGCGCGCGCCGTGAAAGCTATGAAAGTTATATTAAACGTCTTAAAGCGATGGAAGAGATTGCGGACAAGATCGCGGGAGTCGAAAAAGCCTACGCCATCCAGGGAGGGCATGAGATTCGCGTGATTGTAAAATCAGACCGCGTCCCTGACGCAGCGATGCCGGCTCTCGCCCGCGAGATTTCTAAAAAAATTGAAGAAGCTTTGCAATATCCAGGCCAAATCAAAGTTGTCGTGATTCGAGAAACACGCGTAACGGAGCTGGCTAAATGACTTCTTTCCACCGCATCCACCATCCGTTTGGCGCCTGGAATCGGGCGCACTCTTGCTTGGTCCCGGACCCCGGAAGTGGTCCTTCGGCTACATTAAACAAACCTAACCGGCAGGGCCTGTCGAAGGAGAAGGCCTATTTGTCCTCGCCGTCTATTAGCGGCTCCGGGCAAATAGACCTTCCCCTTCGCCACCCGCCG
>JAHFFI010000128.1 GCA_023248025.1 Candidatus Omnitrophota bacterium | reverse complement strand
ATAACAACGGTAAAAAGAGCCTGCAGTACAGTGTTCTCGACGCTACTTCTCTAGCGGCTGTATTGCATTTAATTACCACCGATTCTCATACAAAAATTCTTGCAAAGCCTCGTGTTTTAACACTGAATAACGAAGCGGCCAATATTAAACTGGTGACGAAAACAGTAGTCGGAGAGACCACGACTACCACCAGCGCGCAGTCCTTGGCGACTTCGACGGCCAACCAGCCTATCATTGAGAATACCGGCATTACACTTCTTTTTACACCGCAGATAAATCAGGACGAAACTATCTCACTGTTTTTACAGCCGTCCATCACAACCGTTTCGGCGTCGGCGCTTTTTCCGACTTCTTTTCTTGAGCCGACCACGAGAACCGTTCGTACGACCGTTCGGTTGAAAAATCATCAAACACTTCTCCTGGGTGGTTTGATCGACAATAGCGAGTCAGTGACCAACCAAAAAGTGCCGGTTCTCGGCGATCTTCCAGTCATAGGGTCCGTTTTCAACTACAAACATACAAGTGGCAATGACCGCGAATTTATTATTTTTATCACGCCGCATATTGTCCGGAAATATGACAGTCTTGCCACACCCAGCGCCACAGCCGTCGATGGTCAGGACATGGCGATGAGACGGGTCCTGGATAGCTTTGCAGAAAGCCAGATGAAAAAAGAGGTTTATTCCGTCCAGCAGTCGCAAATATTGAGCCGGTCCGGCAATGAAAAAGAGATCAAACGTTTGAGAGAAGGCGCTAAGGACGTATCCGGCCCAGTATCGGATCACGAAATGTCGCGTATGCTGGATGCCATGACCGAAAGAAGGACAAAGATTTAAATTAATCTATGGCATTGAAAAATGAAAAAATAGGCGAAATCCTTCTTAGAAAAGGCCTACTCACGCAAGTACAATTAGCCAAAGCGCTTGAATTGCAAGCGCTGGGGTCCGGCGATCCGTTGGGGGCTCTCCTTGTCAAAAACGGCGTCATTTCCGAAGAAGTGCTTGCGACAACATTGAGCGGTCAGTTGGGGATACCCTTGGCCACAAAAGCCAATCACAGGCTGGTTCCCGCCGCGGACCAAGGGCTAGAGAAGCTTATTACGGAAGAGGTGGCCCGTAAATATTGTCTAATCCCTGTGGCGCATGATGGAAAATCCATCACGATTGTATTTTCTGATCCTACCGATGTGCTTCTCATTGATAATCTTCGCAAGCTGAAGCGATGCAACATCAAACGTTTGATTGGTCTGAAAAGCGAGGTTGAAGAAGCTATCAGTAATTTTTACGGCGAAGGCGGGATGCTTAAAAGCGCCGTAGAAGCGTCTTATGGCAAGGTCGCAGAAGTAAGACTGAGTGACGAAGAGAGAGGCCAGATTTCACTGGATGATCTTGTGGCAAGCGCTGAAAAAGCGCCCGTTGTGAACCTTGCCGATCTTTTGATACGGCAGGCCATTAAACAGAGGGCCAGCGATATTCATATCGAGCCGATGTATGATACCGCCTCCATTCGTTTTCGCATCGACGGGGTTTTGCAGGAAGTGCCACCTCCGGACAAGGCGATGCTTTTGCCGCTTGTTTCACGACTTAAAATCATTTCCAAGATGGATATTGCGGAAAAACGCCTTCCCCAGGACGGCAGTTTTCGTGCGGGTATCGAAAATCGGCTGATTGATTTTCGCGTGTCCACGATCCCTACCGTGAATGGTGAAAAAATGGTGCTTCGTATTCTGGACAGGTCTTCGTTAAGTCTTGACCTGGAGGCGTTGGGTTTTGAAACATACGAGAAAGATTCTTTTACGAAAGCCATCAATCGTCCTTACGGCATGATTTTGATCACAGGCCCTACCGGCAGCGGAAAAACAACGACGCTTTACTGCGCCCTAAACCAAATCAAAGGCAAAGAGAAAAATATCATCACGATTGAAGATCCTGTGGAATATCAGATCTCAGGAATCAACCAGGTGCAGGTCAAGCCGTCGATTGGACTGACCTTTGCCAGCGGTCTTCGTTCATTTTTGAGACAGGATCCGGATGTGATACTCGTCGGAGAAACGCGCGATCTGGAAACCGCCCAGATCTGTGTGCGCGCGGCACTTACCGGTCATTTGGTTTTTACGACGCTGCACACCAACGACGCGCCGTCTGCCGTGACCCGTCTCGTGGATATTGGCATTGAGCCCTTCTTTGTCACCTCGTCACTTTTAATGATTGTGGCTCAGAGGCTCGTCAGAAGGCTTTGTCCGCAATGCAAAGAGGCACAGAAAGTGGACGCGAGCACGAGGCCTCTGTTACTCCGGTCTTTCAAGGGGCCCCTATACCAAGCCAAGGGGTGCGAGGCGTGTTCGCAGACGGGTTACAAGGGCCGCCTGGCTATTTTTGAAATCATGAACATGAGCGAAGAAATTGAACGCTTGATCCTGGCGCGCTCCCAAGTGTCACAGGTTCGTGAAGCGGCTCGTAAAGCAGGCATGTCTACGCTCGAAGAAAGCGGTTATAAAAAAGCAATGGCCGGCGAGACCTCCGTAGAAGAAATTATGCGTATCACCATGGCCAACATTTAACTCCCCGATGCCGACTTACGTTTATTCAGCCAGAGACAGAGTGGGGAAGACCCTCAGCGGGAGCCAAGAAGCGGCTAGTGAAAGCGCTGCCATAAGAATGCTCCAGGCCAAGGAACTGACGATCACTAAAATTGTCGAAGTCGGTTCCCTATTACGGTTACAAGCGGCTGAAAAAAGACGCCTGCATAAGAAAATCAAGCAGGAGGATTTGACGCTTTTCGTCCGCCAGCTTGCGACACTGCTGGATTCCAGTGTGCCGTTGTTACGCTCTATGGAAATTATCATGAATGTTATCCAGAGCACTGAATTGTTGGTTGTAATGCAGGACATGAAACGGGGGATGCAGGCGGGGACGTCTCTAAAAAACACGATCGCGGCCCATCCGCGTGTTTTTCCGGATCTCTGGTGCCATCTCATTGAAGCGGGGGAGGTGAGTGGCAGTCTACCCATGGTTTTAAGCCAATTGGCAGATCATCTGGAAGCCAGCACCACGCTTAAGAAAAAAATTGTCTCGGCGCTGGTTTATCCCGCCATCCTTGTTTTCGTGGCGATTGTCGCCGTGCTCGTTTTTTTGCTATTTATTATTCCCGTATTTTCTAAATTGTTCAGTATGTTCCATGCCCAGCTGCCGCTTATCACCCGGATTGTCATAGGAATCAGTGTTTTTGTGAAGCGTTTCATTCTTTATATACTGGGGGCGCTTGGCGCAGGCGTGTACTTTTTTAAAAAGTATGTTGAGACGCCCGGCGGCCGGCGGCGCATTGACCGTTTGGTTCTACGGATTCCCATCGTTGAAGCATTTATACGGGACGCGATTTTGGCGCGAGTTTGTCTGACCATGGCAACCCTCATAAAAAACGGCGTAAATTTTTTAAAAACGCTTGAG
>JAHFFI010000127.1 GCA_023248025.1 Candidatus Omnitrophota bacterium | reverse complement strand
TAGATTACCCACGTGTTACTAACCCTTCTGCCACTATCTCTTGCGAGATCGTTCGACTTGCATGCCTGAACCACGCCGCCAGCGTTCGTTCTGAGCCAGAATCAAACTCTCCAATTGGTACTACATTATTGGTCCAACATCTGGTCGATGTTGAAATTGTTTGAGCTGACCAAAAAATCAGGAACTACGTTATGCTCAAAAACTATAACGGAAATTCCGCACTGTTGTTATAGGCTATTTAATTTTCAAAGAGCTGATAAAAATT
Organism: Candidatus Omnitrophota bacterium; assembly: GCA_023248025.1. Taxonomy (GTDB): domain Bacteria; phylum Omnitrophota; class Gorgyraeia; order 2-02-FULL-51-18; family 2-02-FULL-51-18; genus JAHFFI01. Next base: position 3,198 of record JAHFFI010000127.1, on the reverse strand, counting down.
TACAGAATCAGGCAACAAAAAAAGCGTCAGATGACGCCTTTAGGTTCATCAGTTTCTGTATTTTTTTATTAAATTTTTATGTCAAATATTTCAATCGAACTCCTCTTACCGGCAGTACCGAACAAGAAGACCCTTTTGACTTGGTGCAGATTATGCCATTGACCCTAATTTGTGTCAACACTATTTTTTGGCCTAAATCCATGAAAAAGCGGGGGTTCCCCTACCCCTAAAACAGGCCTTCAAAACAGCTAAAAAACCGGCTCATTTTACCTTCCGGAACCCCGCCGATCCGCCGGCATTTTAAGCGAACAATGCTCCGTCGGCCTACGGAAACCGTTATTGTTTTTGTTCAGCGCTGCTGACCGTAGGACTTGGGACCGCAAACGGCTCGGGCTTGGATTCCTGCGCGGACGCTTCCGTTTTTTCAGCCGGCTCATCCTGGGAAGGCGCCGGAGCTTTCTTCATTTCCGCATCCTCTGGTTTTTTATCCATAGGCTTCGGACCGCCCTTCATCTCGACTTCTTTCACGAGCTCGAGATTACCGTCATATTTTACGAGCTTGTTGCCCATAAGAACGACGACGCCTCCGTCACTTGTCGCGACCATGGTCGGATGCATGCCCATCATTCCCATCTTGCCCATTTTATTTCCGCCCATCATACCTGAATGTTCTCCGCGTCCGCCTTCTTCACGCATATCGGGTCTTTGCATATCCGACTGCGACATGTCGGACTTCTGCGGGTCTTGCTGTTCTTCCGCGACGGCAAAAGAACAAACGCTCGCGAACAATACAATAAATAAAAGTGCGGTTTTCTTCATGTCTTTGTCTCCTTATTATTGAAATATATTAACACATTTGAGGCATCACTAGAGATTAGGTTGCGGTGTCAGGCGTAAGTACGGCTTGACAACTTTGTGTCCTTTGGGAAAACGCTCTTTGATTTCAGCCGGGTCCTGCAAAGCCGGAACGATGACCACTTCCTGTCCGTGCTTCCAATCGACCGGCGTGGCGACTTTGTATTTGTCCGTCAACTGCAGAGAATCGATCACGCGGAGTATCTCGTCAAAATTTCTTCCCGTCGATGCGGGATAAGTGATCGTGAGGCGTATCTTTTTATTCGGATCGATGACGAACACCGTACGCACTGTCAAACTGTCGAGCGACGCCGGATGGATCATGCCGTACAGCTCGGACACTTTCTTATCCTCGTCGGCGATGATAGGAAAATTGACCACGCAGTTCTGGGTCTCGTTGATGTCTTTGATCCAGCCTTGATGCGACTCGACGCCGTCGACCGACAGCGCGATGACCTTCACTCCGCGTTTATCGAATTCGGATTTTAGTTTCGTCACGCGCCCGAGCTCTGTCGTACAGACCGGAGTATAATCCTTAGGATGCGAGAAAAGTACGGCCCAGCTTCCTTCGATATACTTGTGGAAGTCAATGTCTCCGACGCTAGACTTTTGTTTGAAATTGGGGGCAATAGTTCCTAACTGTAAACTCATGGCTCTCTCCTTGTCTTATTTGTTTTCAATAATACCGCAAGCGATGCGTCCGCCCGCGTTGCCGACCGGCTGAGAAAAGTCGTCCTCTTTCTCATGCAGGATCACCGTCAAGTGACGGATGTTGTAACGCGCGCTGTTCGCGAGACCTATCTCAGGCATGTGGAGCTTGAGCGTGCCGTGGCCTTCGTCATCCACCGTGATATTTCCCATATCTCCCGGATGCGAATGAAGCGGAAAATCTTTCGGCGCGAAACCGTGAGGATTGCCGTTGGGATTAAAATGACCGCCAGCCGCCTTGCCCAAATCAGCGCAGGAACCGTTTTCATGAATATGAATGGCGTGCTTGCCTGGGGCAACTCTCCACACTTCAGCCAACACGACGACCCCGCCCTTTTCTTCGGCAAATTTCACGGTACCTTTGATCTTCGAATCGGGCGCTGTACCTTTGAGCTCAGCAACAGCCGTTCCGGCATAAGCTTTTCCTGTAATACACAAAATTGCGCAAATAATAAACCATATCCTTAGCTTCATAAAACCTCCTATTGGTCTGTGAACATCATACTCAATATTTGAATTAACGGTCAATTAACTTTTCCCTTTTTGGCGGGTTGGCTAACACGTTCCTTTGGGACGGGGCATGGGTTTTTTAAGCATAAGCTGCAGCAATGTTATAGACATATATGCAACAAAAGCTGCTAGGAATATAAAATTGAACCGCCGGTGAAAACATATTGCGTCAATCAAGAGATAAAAAAATAATATCAGCCCTTGCTGAGGCCAAAACGACAAAAAAAACCATGGCAATATCCAGATTAAATAGTGGGATTCGGGCAAGCCGGTCAGCGAAACATAAAGAATCCAGTACGCTAAAAAAATTATTCGACTCAAAAAACGAACGCTATCGGACCTTTTAAAAATTAAGTGACGTATAACGCTGCAGTAACCTATAACAAGAAACCCCTTGGAAATCACGGATATGTCTATCAAATTGACAGCAATCCCCAGCTTGGAAAAACCTAGATAAAAAAGGTATGGAATGCTGTGTGGGTTAAGCCACAGGAATATCGCGAACACCGCCTTGAAAGTGTCAAATCCAGCCCATAAGGGTACAAATAGAAAAAATAAGCTGAGCGCCAACACTGCTAATTGGAGAGAGCAGCCTCTTATTGCGCTCCAAAAGCCATGTTTCAGCTGTTTAAAAAATAAATGAACGAATAAAATTGGAAATAATAGTAAGGCTGGAAATTTTATAGCAAACGCAAAGGCTAAAAATATAAAACATCGGCTGTATTTCAAATTTAAGAAATAATATACTGCGCCTATCATAAAACTCGTCATGATAATATCATTGTGACCATCAATGAGGGATCTAACGATACTTAGAGGATTTAACGCGAATAATGCTGTCAGACGTGCCGCGTAATCCGGATAATGTTTCCTACAAATTTTATAGAAAAACAAAACTCCTATAAGATAAAAAAGCAAAGTTAAGAGCTTCATCACAATTCTCTCCCCCGTCAGAGAACCCGGAAACAAATAAGCCGGAATCGATTCGATTGCAACAAAAAGAGGCCCGTAAGTCTCTGGCATGGAGTGCCAACTGACCAGAGAATACACAAAATCCTGAGGAAAGGACGACGGCGGATACAGGTAGGGGTTCTTTCCGTAAATAACGAGCGTCCTTCCTCTCAT
>JAHFFI010000126.1 GCA_023248025.1 Candidatus Omnitrophota bacterium | reverse complement strand
GTGGATTGCTCACTGGGATTTCTCACACCCGAGCAGCTAGGCCAATTAAAAGAAGCTGGGCTTTATCGCAATAATCACAACCTTGAAGCCTCCAAAAATTATTTTGAAAAAATTTGTACGACACACACCTACCAGCAGCGTTTTAACCACGTTGAAATGGTGCGTCATTACGGTATTCACCCTTGTTCGGGTGGCATCCTCGGTATGGGAGAGTCGGCTAAGGACAGAGTGGACTTAGCTTTTGCGCTGAGAGATCTCCGGGCGGACTGCGTGCCCGTGAATATCTTAAACCCGCGCTGCGGGACTCCACTGGGCGACGTAAAAAGTCTCCAGCCCATGGAGATTATCAAGTACATTGCGCTATTTCGTCTCATTCTTCCCAAGGCCACTCTTAAGATCGCGGGCGGTCGTGAAGTGAATTTAAGGGATCTGCAGGCGATGGCCATGCAGGCCGGCGCCAACGGGCTTATTATCGGCAATTATCTCACCACGCTTGGCCGTAGTCCTTCACAGGATATACAAATGCTAAAGGATCTGGGTTTCGAAGTTGTCCACGCCACTTGAGGCTGCATTACCCGAGCCTTTTGAATCACTGAAGTCTAAAGGGCTTTATCGCTCGCTTACTCCGACAGATTCCCCTAATGGCGCTTTTATTCAGATCGGCCAAAAGACGTTTTTAAACTTCTCTTCCAACAATTATCTGGGCCTGGCCTCGCATCCCAAAGTCATTAGCGCCGCACAGGCCGCTGTAAAAAAATGGGGCGCGGGAAGCGGTGCTTCGCGACTTTTATCGGGGAATCTTTCTCCTCACGAAAGTCTTGAGTTAAGCCTAGCACGGTTTAAAAAAGAGGAAGCGGCACTTACGTTCTCATCGGGGTATCTTGCGAACCTAGGCATCATCAGCACGCTCGCGGGTCCGCCGGACGTGGTTCTGTGTGACCGATTGAATCACGCAAGTCTCATCGACGGCGTGTGGCTTTCGGGAGCCAAACTTTGGGTCTATCCGCATGCCGATATGGAAAAACTGCAGGATTTTTTGAACCGGGCCGGTAATTTTAGGAGACGGCTGGTTGTGACGGATTCTTATTTTGGCATGGACGGCGATGTGGCGCCGCTGGACACACTGCTTCAGATATGCAAAGACAACGACGCATGTTTTATGGTTGATGAGGCGCATGCGACCGGTGTTTTCGGGGAAGAGGGACGCGGACTCACGGAACTTTTTGGCATCTCGGGACAGGTGGACGTCGTGATGGGGACTTTGAGCAAAGCGCTTGGGAGCGCCGGCGGATTTGCAGCCGGTTCAAAGACACTGAAAGAACTTCTTATTAATCGCGCGCGTACCTTTATTTATACGACAGGTCCCGTTCCCGCGGCTTCGGCGGCCGCAGAAGCGGCGATTGAAATCATGGAAAAAAATCCTGCCATAAGAAAGAAGCTTTGGCAAAACGTATCTTTCCTGCGCGAAGCGTTTTTGGCACTCGGTCTGGATCTGGCCAAGTCCCGCGGACCCGTTATTCCGGTCATGGTGGGTGACACCCAAAAAGCCATTCGCTGGAGCCAGGCGCTTGGCCGTGAAAATATCCATGCGGCGCTCATTCGTCCGCCGACGGTTCCCAAAGATACGGACCGTATCCGTTTCTCGGTCACGGCCGAACATGATAAAAAAGATCTGGAAAAACTCATAGCCGTGATGAAAAAAATTAGGAATTTGAAATAATGCGTGCGTCCCTCGGCCAATTGGAAAAATGGGATAAGCGTTATGTGTGGCACCCTTTCACGCAAATGAAAGAGTGGAACGCCGCGCCTGTCGTCATGATCAAAAAAGGCGAGGGCAACGAGCTCATTGATACGAAGGGGCGGCGCTATATCGACGGCGTCTCCTCGCTTTGGTGCAATGTGCACGGACACCGGGTAAAAAAGATAGACGATGCTATTCGCCGCCAGCTCGGGCAGATCGCGCATTCTACATTCCTCGGGCTTTCCCATCCGCCTGCTGTGATCCTGGCTAAAAAATTGATAGAAGCGGCCCCCACAGGGATGTCGCGGGTATTTTATTCCGATTCGGGCTCCGCGTCGGTTGAGACCGCGATCAAGATGGCCTATCAGTACTGGCAGAATAAAGGCAAAAAACAAAAGAAACAATTTGTCAAATTGAAGAACGCTTATCACGGCGACACGTTGGGCGCCGTGAGCGTCGGCGGAATTGATCTTTTTCACGACGTCTATGGACCGTTACTTTTTAAAACGATCAAAGCCGACGCGCCCTATTACTATCGCGATACGTTTAAAGGCTCTGAAGCGGAGTATGCCGAACATTGCGCTAAAAAAATCGAAAAAATATTGCAAAAACACCATCGCCGAATCTGCGCCTTGGTGATAGAGCCTCTCATGCAGGGCGCCGCGGGAATGTTGAAGCAGCCCAAAGGATATCTAGCGCGGGTGCGGGCGATTACGCGCAAATACAACGTGCTCATGATCGCGGACGAAGTGGCGACCGGTTTTGGCCGGACCGGTCGCATGTTCGCGTGCCAAAATGAGAACGTAAGTCCCGACATTCTTTGCTTGGCAAAAGGCATCACCGGCGGGTATTTACCGCTATCAGCGACGCTCGTGACGGAAGAAATATATAAAGCGTTTTTGGCAGATTACGGACGCTTTAAACATTTTTTTCACGGTCATACGTATTCGGCCAATCCTCTGGCATGCGCTGCCGCCATTGCAAGCCTTGATATATTCAAAAATGAAAAGACGCTCGAAAAACTTCAACCTAAAATTAAATTTCTCACAAGTGCATTGGCATCACTGACCAAAATGCCTCACGTTGGAGATGTCCGGCAGGCCGGTTTTATGGCCGGAATTGAACTCGTTCAGGATAAAGCCAAGAAAACACCCTATCATTTGCGTGAAAAAATGGGATTTCGCGTAGCCGGCGCAGCCAGGCAAAAGGGCGTCATGATCCGCCCTTTGGGGAATGTGATCGTTTTGATGCCGTCTCTTTCCATTACGGCGAGTGAATTAAAAAAAATATGCGGTGTTGTCCAGAGTTGCATTCAAAAAGAAACAGAATGAAAAAAATATTTGTTGCCGGGACGGACACGGGGGTGGGGAAGACTGTCGTGGCAGGCGCTTTGACTGCCGCGCTGCGCTTAAAAGGATTCAAAGTAGGCGTCATGAAGCCCATTGCATGCGGGAGCCGCGAGGATGCGTTATTTTTGTCACGCGCGGCTGCTGTGAAGGATGACTTGGATGATATCAATCCCATATGGCTCAAAGCCGCGCTTTCTCCCAATGTGGCCGCGGCCCTTGAGAAGAAAAAAATAGACCTGTCACTTATCACCGGGTCCTTGCGTAAATTTGAAAAGCGTTATGACGTTTTGGTAATTGAGGGTTGCGGAGGGTTGCTCGTGCCTATTCAGAAGGATTTTTTTGTAGCGGATCTCATTACCTTCATGAAGGCAGAAGCAATTCTTTGCTCTCGTTCG
>JAHFFI010000125.1 GCA_023248025.1 Candidatus Omnitrophota bacterium | reverse complement strand
GAATTCGCCGGCCGCCCGAGCGTTTTCATTATCCGTCATTCCGCCCATGAAATTCAAAGGCCATATTATTTCCAGCACAACGATACGCCGCTACATCGAGGCGGGGGAGCTTAAAAAAGCGGCTCAAATGCTGGGTCGCCCCGTTTCGGTTAATGGAACGGTGGTTCATGGCAGTTCGCGGGGCCGTTCCTTAGGATTTCCGACCGCCAATCTCAATCCTCACCACGAAACCTTGCCGCCGGATGGGGTCTATGCGGCCTGGGGGGAATGGAAAGGCCGCAAGCTTAAGGGAGTTATCCATATCGGGCACAGACCCACTTTCCGGGAGAGCACGCGCACCCTTGAAGTCCATTTCCTCAACTTCAATGGAAATCTTTACAATCAGAATATCGAATTGCAGTTCCTACGTAACTTAAGGTCTATCAAGAAGTTCCGTTCCCCGACTGAGCTCTCCCGAGCCATCCGGCAGGATATCGACAGAGCCAAGCGCCTTTTTTAGACCTTTACAAATCTATCTAAGCCACGTATAATCTTACGAAACACAACCAACAGAGAGAAAAGGGTTTAGATAATGTCAATAGCCAAAACAAGAAAAAAAGAAGTCGTAGAAAGACACAAGATTCATGACAAGGACACCGGATCGGCCTTTGTGCAGGTCGCGGTGCTCACCGAGAGAATTAATAACCTGGGACCCCATTTCAAATCGCATGTGAAGGACCACCACTCACGCCGCGGCCTGTTGAAACTCGTGTCTCAGCGCCGCAAGCTCCTCGATTATATCAAGCGAGAGGACGAGAGCGCATACCGCAAGCTCATCGACCAGCTCGATCTCAGAAAATAACGAACTCCTAGGAAAATACGATGAAACTATTTGAAATCCCTTTTGGGCGACAGAATATTATTATAGAAACTGGACGTATGGCCAAACAAGCTGATGGCGCCGTTACGGTGCGTTACGGCGACACCCTAGTTTTAGTGGCCGTCTGCGTGGCGAGAAAAACCAAAGAAGGTCAGGATTTTTTTCCGCTGACAGTGGATTATCAGGAAAAAAGTTATGCCGGCGGAAAGATTCCCGGTGGATATTTCAAGCGAGAAGGCAAGGCGACCGAAAAAGAAACGCTCACGTCGCGTTTGATAGATCGTCCTATCCGCCCGCTTTTTCCGGAAGGCTTTTTTAGTGAAGTGCAGGTTATAGCCTCCGTCATTTCAAGCGATAAAGAGCACAATTCAGATGTTCTGGCCATCCTTGGCGCATCGGCAGCCATCATGATCTCAGGCGCTCCGTTCATAGGTCCTGTCGCGGCCGCGCGTATCGGCGAAATAGACGGTGAGCTGGTTTTAAATCCGACTTTCAGTGAATTAGAACGCAGCACGCTCGAAGTGGTGCTTGCGACAACCGAGCAGGGAATTATCATGATCGAAGCCGGCGCGGAGATCGTTTCTGAAGAAAGAATTGTGAAGGCGCTCGAATTCGGCATCGATGCAATGAAGCCTCTGCTCAAGCTTCAACGGCAGATGCAAAAAGAGCTCGGCAAGCCGGCAATGAAAGTTGAGCTCCAAACTACGCCTGAAGAATTGTCTAAAAAAGTAAGCGCTCTTTCTGCAAAGGAAATGGACAAGATTTCCCGGGAGAAAAAGACGAAGGAGTCTCGCGATGAGGCGCTGAAAGAACTTTGCGCTAAAGTTGTGGCCTCATTGGTTGTTGAGGGTGGCGCGTACACGGAAACGCAGGTCAAGAATGCGTTCCACGAGACCGAATACGAGGAAGTGCGCAAATTTATTCTCGACAATAAAATGCGCACCGACGGCCGAAAATACGACGAGATCCGCCCGATCACCTGCGAAGTGGGGATTTTGCCCCGTACGCACGGCTCGGCGCTTTTTACGCGCGGCCAGACGCAGTCTTTGGGTGTAGCGACACTCGGCACTTCAAGAGATGAGCAGATTATCGACGCGCTTGAAGGGGATCTATTCAAGAACTTCATGCTGCATTACAATTTTCCGCCATTTTCCGTCGGTGAAACAAAGCCGATGCGTGGACCGGGACGCCGAGAGATCGGCCACGGGGCTTTGGCGGAACGCAGCCTACGGGCAGTGATGCCGGCGAGGGAAGAATTTCCTTACACCATCCGCCTGGTTTCTGACATTCTGGAATCCAACGGATCATCCAGCATGGCAAGTGTTTGTTCGGGTTCTTTGGCTTTGATGGATGCCGGTGTTCCTATTAAGGCTGCTGTGAGCGGCATTGCCATGGGTCTCGTAAAAGTCGGCAACCGTATTGCAGTGTTGTCTGACATTGCGGGTGTTGAAGACCATTTGGGAGATATGGATTTCAAGGTGGCCGGTACGAAAGACGGTGTGACGGCTATTCAGCTGGATCTCAAGCTCAAAGAATCCATAGATATCGGAACGCTTAAAAAAGCGCTGGATCAGGCCAAAGCAGGACGAATCCACATTCTTCAGAAGATGACGGATGTGATGCCGACTGCGCGTCCCGACCTTTCCGAATTTGCTCCAAGAATTACGACCATTAAGATTGATCCGGATAAGATCCGTGAGGTCATTGGACCCGGCGGAAAAATGATTCGTAAGATCACGGCTGACAGCGGCGCTACCGTTGAAGTTAACGACGATGGAACGGTTTCCATCGCATCGACTAGCGGCGAATCTGCGCAGAAAGCGATTGAGATGATCCAGGGGATCACGGCGTTACCGGAAGTCGGTAAAGTCTACACGGGTACCGTAAAACGCATCATGAATTTTGGCGCGTTTTGCGAGATCATGCCCGGCAAAGAAGGTCTTCTGCACGTGTCTGAAATTTCAGACGAGTATGTAGAAAACGTCGAAAGCGTTCTCAAAGTCGGCGACGAAGTTCCAGTGAAGGTTATCGAGATTGATAAAATGGGACGCGTCAATCTTTCCAAAAAACAATCGACGTCGGACGGTCCTCCGATACCCATGAAACGCAGCGAGGGCAAGCGCGATGGCGGAAGGCGCGGTGAAAGCAGTCAAGGTTCTTATAAAAAGAAGTCCTGGAGCTAAAGATTTAGCTTTGCCCTCGTACATGTCCGAGGGCGCGGCCGGCCTGGATCTTTCGGCCGATGTGGACGGCGAATGTGTAATAGAGCCCGGTGAGATTAAGCTGATCTCCACCGGGATTTCTATTCATTTGCCAAAGGGCTATGAAGCGCAGATTCGCCCCAGAAGCGGTCTGGCGCTTAAACATGGGATCACATTGGTGAACACACCCGGCACGATCGATAGCGATTACCGGGGAATCGTGTCTTTGATTGTTACGAATCTCGGCAAGGTCGCCTACACCATCACGCGGGGACAGCGCTTGGCGCAGATGGTGATACATGAATACACGCACGCCGATATCGAAGAAGCCCTTGAGTTGGAAGACACGACGCGTTCGCAGCGCGGGTTTGGCCATACAGGAGTTGACTGAGATGAACGAACAAAAGCGCGGGGAAGTGCTGGCATTCTTTTGGTTTGCGGTTTCGGCGCTGACGTTG
>JAHFFI010000037.1 GCA_023248025.1 Candidatus Omnitrophota bacterium | reverse complement strand
TATCATGCGACATTTTGTATCAACTCGGTTTGTCACACGTTTGGGAAGGCCACTACGACATTCATTCGACAGCCAAAGACCATTGGTTTGTGGCTTATTTAACGAATGGTGAGGGTTATCATAATTTTCATCATCGTTTTCCGACGGATTATCGGAACGGCATCCGCTGGTACCAATGGGACCCGAGCAAGTGGGTCATTACTATCCTGGCACGGATAGGCATGGCCTGGGATCTTAAGCGTTCCTCAAAATTCAGTATATTAGAAGCGAGGCTTGCAGCGGAGAATCAAACGCTTTGCGAACGTGTCACGACAATAACGGATCCTCACCGGTTCGCTCATATAAAAGAAATGCTTCAAACCCATTATGTGACGCTTACCCAAAAACTGGCGGCGTGGGAAACAACCGCCCAACTCCAATCTCATGAACTGCAAGACGCCGCTCACGAGCGGATACAGCAAGCGAAGCTGGATTTTGAAATAGCGCTTCAAGAATGGCGAGCGCTGACCCGGTCCTGGCTGCGGGAGCCTGTATACGCCTACGCTGTATACGCCGGGTCAGATTCTAAATAAGTAGGATGGAAACGCTTAGCGGCCGCTGTCTTTGCGCTTTGAGAAGCAGTCTTTGCAATAAACAGGTCTATCTTCTCTGGGTTTGAAAGGAACTTCGCACTCTTTCTTACATTCCGCACAGGTTGCCTTAAACATCTCTTTCGGTCCACCAAAACCACCACCTTGATAAGCCATGTCATCTCCTTGTTGTCTAGTAATCATAACACGACGAAAACGACCCAGTCTAATAATAAATCCCACACCACGTCCGCATTTGTGGTATACTCTCTGGGTAGTTAGTACAAGTTGTTTTTGAATTCTCGCATTGATCTGAGTTCTGAAAACCGCGACGTTACTTGGCTCGCGGTTTTTTTGTCTATGTCGGTACAAAAACATTCAACCAACCAAGTAAAATGAAAAGAGTAAAAAAATGGCAACAGGCACAATCAAGTGGTTTAGCGACGAAAAAGGCTTTGGATTCATCACCCCCGAGAACGGCACGAGAGACGTATTCGTCCACTTCTCGGCTTTACAGGGCGAAGGATTCAAGTCGTTGGCAGAAGGCCAGAAGGTTTCCTTTGATGTTACACAGGGACCTAAGGGCGACCAAGCCGCTAACGTCCAGAAGCTTTCATAAGACGTTACCCATAAAAATCCCCCCGTTGTTCCACCTTATCGCCCGGAAACAGGCCGATAAGGTGAACAGCGGGGGGATTTTTTTAATTAGAATTACTTTATCTCTGTCACTGTCCCTCGTACAACAGTCGTGCCCGTATTGACAGCTTCGTGCGTCTCCGCTCCCATCCACAGCACATCGCCGGCTTTGGCCTTCACCACTGCAGATGTCCCATCCAGATGCGTGATTGTTAATTCGCCACCTTCGATGATATAAACGGCATGCGGATAAGGATGAGTGTGCATGGCCGCTTTCTCGCCCAGACCGAACTTGATTTCCGATACGCGCACGCGTTCATTGTCAAAAAGCTGCTTGTAAACATTCGGTGCGCCTTCTTGAGGTCCCGGGTAAGTCTTGGTCTCCGCCGAGAATGCGGACACTGAGCAAAGCATGAAGATCCCTGCGAAAATGGATGCAAAGCGTTTCATTGGTTCTCCTTTTGTGAAATAGATGGTTTAGTTTCATTGAGTGATTTCCAAGTTCTATTTGCTTACATTTTTGCTTACATCGGGTATTTTACGCCCGAAAACAAAAAGCCACCAGTCATAACTACTGGTGGCTTCTACGTTTATTGGTAGCGGGGGTTGGATTTTCCGCCACAAAGAGCGCGTCGACGATTCTGAGCAGATCCGCCGCGCCCTTTGGCGGAGAACCTCCGGTTACAAATCCGGCCTATCAAAATAGCGGGGGCCGGATTTGAACCGGCGACCTTCGGGTTATGCTTACCACTACGGCTTTCGCCGCGAATTTCATCGTGGTCTGGACTATATCTTTATCCACTGCTAAAAAATGGACACCTGCCGTCTAGTCTCTACACCTTTACGTCGAAAAGCGCGACGCACTTGGCTCGGTATTGCCATTTTAAAGGTTTCACCGAATTTGACAGGAAATCACTTGGCCGTTACCGGCCAAGCAGCCCAACTTGAGCCCGACGAGCTACCAGGCTGCTCTACCCCGCGATATGAGGAGATTTATACCACGCCATGAATTAAAAAGCTATATTTTCGTCTCGGAGGATTCGCCCTCTTTGACGACTTTGTAGACAATCTCGCCTTGCTTTGCCTTGCGGAATTTTTCCCGCGCGACTTTTTCTATGTAGACCGGATCTTCGCGAAGCATGCGAAGCTCTTCTTCCTGTTTTTTATTCTCGGCCTGCAGACGTTTCAATTCTATTTCAAGATCCCGGCTCCGGTCGCTTAATTTCTGGATCTGCACGATGCGCGGAGCCAAGAGGACCACAAACACGACGAGGATAGTAAAAAAAATGAAGACAGCGCCGGGTTTTTTCATTTCAGGCCGTAGTGCGCGTTTTTCCCCAGCTCCTCTTCTATACGCAAAAGTTGATTGTATTTGGCGATACGGTCCGTACGGGAAAGAGAGCCTGTTTTAATCTGGCCCGCGTTCGTGCCGACGGCCAAGTCCGCGATAAAGACATCCTCGGTTTCGCCTGAACGGTGCGAAACAATGACGCCGTAACCAGCCTTCTGTGCCATGCGGATGGCTTCCAGCGTCTCCGAAACCGTCCCTATCTGGTTGACTTTGATGAGAATGGCGTTGGCGGCCTTCATCTTGATGCCTTTTTCGAGTCGTTCCGGGTTCGTCACAAAGAAATCATCGCCGACTATCTGAAGATCTTTCCCAAGCGCTTTCGTGAAGCGCACATACCCGCTCCAATCGTTCTGGTCCAAGCCGTCTTCTATGGAGTAGATCGGATATTTTTTAGCCCAGTCCGTGTAAATAGCGATCATTTCGTCGGCCGTAAAAATTTTTCCGGGATTGGACTTCCAGAATTTATAACCCTTGCGTCCGCCTTCGTCAAAAAGCTCCGAAGACGCGCAGTCGAGTGCTATCCGGATCTCTTTGCCTGCCTGATACCCTGCGGCCGAAATGGCTTGCATGATGACTTCCAGGGCCTCTTCGTTCCCGAGGTTCGGCGCGAAACCACCCTCATCCCCCACGGCTGTAATGTGTCCCTGTTTTTTTAAGGTGGATTTCAATGCGTGAAAGATTTCGGTAATCCAACGCAGACCCTCGGAGAATGTTTTGGCACCGATGGGCGCAATCATGAATTCCTGGAAATCAATCTTATTGTCCGCGTGTTTTCCGCCGTTAATGATATTGGCCATCGGCACGGGCAGGCTATAATTTTTGTTTTTATGCAGACTACCGATATGTTTCCACAGCGAAACACCGCGTGAAGCCGCGGAAGCACGGCAAACCGCCATCGAGACGGCCAGGATCGCATTGGCTCCAAGACGCGCTTTATTGTGGGTACCGTCTGTCTTTATCATGAGCACATCCACCGCGCTCTGGTCGTCCGCGTTCTTATTTTTAAGCGTTTTCGCGAGAATGTTATTAATGTTTGAAACAGCTTTCAGGGTGCCTTTGCCGAGATAGCGTTTTTTGTCTTGGTCACGAAGCTCGACCGCTTCAAATTCACCAGTGGAGGCGCCGCTTGGGACCGCCGCACGTCCGAAAGAACCGTCCGATAAGATGCAGTCCGCCTCTACCGTGGGATTGCCGCGTGAATCGAGAATTTCTCTGCCTTTGATCTCCTTGATTTTAGCCATTTCTTTTTTCCTTATGATTTTTGTTGAGTTTTAAGTTGAGAAATAAAACTTTGTACGGCTTTGGGATAAATCCTGTTTTCGGTCTCATGTATTCTATTTTCAAGCGACTCGAGCGTATCGCCCGCGAGCACCGATACCTTTTCCTGCATGAGAATGGGCCCCGCGTCCACTTCCTGGACGACGCTGTGCACGGTGACGCCGGTCTCTTTTACTTTGGCTTCAAAAGCGTCGCGGATGGCATGGGCACCTTTAAACGCCGGCAGAAGTGACGGGTGGATATTGAGGATGCGGCCTTTGAAGGATCCTATAAAATACGGCGTAAAGATACGCATGAAGCCGGCCAGCACAATTGCATCGACGCCCAGGCCTTCGAGTGTTTTCACGATAAGCCGTTCAGACTCTTCACGGGAGGAAAAACTATTGGGGTCAAAAAGAAAGACGGGGATATTATGATTCTTGGCGCGCGTGAGAACGTACGCATAGGGCTTGTCGCAGACCATGAGCGCGATCTCGGCCTTTAATCTGCCATCATCCACCGCATTGATGAGAGCCTGAAAATTGGATCCAAAACCCGAACAAAAAACGGCGATCTTAGTCACTTACCTAACCCGCCAGAGCGCGGTCGATTTTTTTCTGCAGGTCCATTTTGCTCATGGCACCCACGATGCGTTCGGCTTCCTTGCCGCCTTTGAACAGGATCATCGTAGGAATATTCATGACGCCGAACTTGGTCGGAGCGTCCTGATTGTCGTCGACATTGAGCTTGCCGATCTTGAGTTTCCCCGTGTAGCCGGGTGCTACTTCGTCAAGGATCGGGCTCATGAGACGGCACGGTCCGCACCATTCCGCCCAGAAATCCACGAGCACCGGAATACTGGATTTCGTTACCTCGGAATCAAAGTTAGAATCCGTCAATTGAAGAACATTTGCGCCCATGTAAAATCTCCTTTAAAAATTATCACGTAGTGAGTAGACAGTAGTCGGATATCAGTAGACAGGGAAAAACTACGAGACACTGCCTTTCCCTGTCCACTGTCAACTGTCTGCTAACTACTGTTTACCAAAGCTGGAGACCGGGATCGAACCGGTGACCTGCTGATTACGAATCAGCTGCTCTACCAGCTGAGCTACTCCAGCGTAAATTTACTTCGATGTCCCGACTCTTTTGGCCCAGCGACCGGAATAATCATTCAACGCATTCGCAAGTTCCTGCGAAGAGGGCTGCATCGTGACTGAATTATTCAACAAAATATCTCTTCCCGTTACCGATTTGCCGTAATACGCGGAATTGGAATTATTATCCTGTGTCAGCACCGCGCCATCCAATGCTATCCCGGCAAAAAGTCCGCGACTGCGCGAATAAGAAATAATGCCTGCTCGCAGCGTCAAGTCCGTCGAAGCCTGTGACTGTCGTCCTACCGGGCCCGCGGCCACGTTGGCATCGCCGCCCAAAGTAAAATTATTGGATAAAAGACCCTCCATGCCGCGTTCGTTCATAATAACCAAAATAAGATCCGTCGCGGAACCACCGATCTGAAGCCCCCAGCTTCCCCCGCCGATGGTGGAAAACGCCACAGGACCCCATTGGCCGGTCGCCATGTCACGTTTTAAGACCACACCCTTACCGAAGCGCCCGCCGAAAATAAACCCCGCTTTAAGAACATTGGGATAAATGGCGATGGCCTTGCACTTGGCCAGCATCTCTTCGGGAATGCTCTGGTCCGGACTTGCCATGATCTCTGCAATCACGAGTTTGGACGCCGAAATACGCTGCTCTAGTTCTGGAACATTGTCCGCGTAGCAAAAACTGCCGGAAAAGAAAATCACGCCTGCAACTGCCAAACTGCCTATTATCGATATGATCTTTTTCATGTATTTTTCCTCAAGTTTGGGATGAAAATTTTGATGCCGATTATTTTATCATAAATACGGAAGAATCTAGGAAGAAATAAGCGTGTCGAGTTCTTTCTTAAGAATGGCGAGCACTTCATGGTATCGGAATGAGCCCACCGAAAGGGATTTACGTTTGAGCGTCACGGTGCTCGGCCCGCACCAGAGGCCCAGGTCCGCATCGTCTGTCTCACCCGGGCCATTCACACGGCAGCCCATGACGGCGATGGTGAGCTTGTGTTCCTTGGCGAACTGGGTCATATCTTTTACTTCCATGGCAAGTTTGACAAAATCTGAATTCTCGACCCGTGAGCAAGAGGGACAGGAAATAATATTAAGCCCCTTGCCGAAATTAGGCACTGAAATGAATTTACCATCCTCGATATCTTTTAGAATCTTCCGGCCCCAGACAATTTCCTGGTATTTTTCTTGATTCGGGAGTGTCAACGATACACGCAACGTGTCCCCGATGCCAAGCGGAATGAGTTTTTCGAAAGCGAGGCGCGTTTTAATGACGCCGTCGGGCAAAAGCCCCGCTTCAGTAACTCCCAAATGAATAGGCACATCGGGACGACGCTTCGAAAAAGCCAGATTGCACTCAACGACTTTGGCGGGATCTGAGTCTTTCAGGCTCACGACATAATTTGTAAATTTCTGTCCGTCCAGAAGCTCGCAGTGCCAAGCAGCGCTTTCGACAATCGCCTTCACGTGGTCGCCGTGATAACGTTCGAGAAAATCAGGCGCTACCGATCCGCAATTAACGCCTACACGCAGCGCCAGGCCATGATCTTTGGCGATGGCCGCGATCCACGCCACCTTCTCTTCTATTTTACTTCCCTTTTCGAGATGATGCAGATGCCCCGGATTGTAACGGATCTTATCAACGTGAGGCGCCACTTCTTTGGCGAGCGGAAAATTCTCCTGCAGGTCCACGACGAGCCGCGCTTTGGTCTGTTTACGAATCTCGGCCAATGCCTGAACGTCCTTGGAATTATCCACAGCGATGCGAATAAGATCGGCGCCGTGTTTTGCCAGGTCTTCCACCTGAGATACCGTCGCGTCAATATTCTGCGTATGCGTAGCGCACATACTTTGGACGGCGACCGGTGAGCCGCCGCCCAATGTGAGGTCCCCTACTTTTATTTTACGTGTTTTTGATTTCAATTATTTTTTATCCATGTCCATCTTGGCTGCGGATAGCGGGCAATTCATTTTCTGGCCCATCATGCACCCTCCATCGTAATCTCTCTTCATACGATGCATCGTGGAGCATAAAAATCCGCCGACTGCGGCCAGCATAACAACAATACCGATCACCTGTCCCAGAATGCGCAAGCCCTCTTTCTCACGAACGGCATTCACATAAACGATATACCCTAAACACAACGCGATCAGACACAATGCAGTACTCATAAGAACCTCCTATGGTTTACTTCCTTCTAAGCCGCGACGTTCCCTTCGATTCTGCCTAGATTAAAATGCCGAGGGGCAGAATCGGCGCCCTACGCTGCGCAGTCCTCGCTTTGCTCGGCTGTGCTCGCTCCGGGTCGGCCACTCGCGTCACGGGTGGTATTGCGACGACACACTGTGTCGTCGCTTTTATCTATGGGCCGCGACGTTCCCTTCGATTCTGCCTAGATTAAAATGCCGAGGGGCAGAATCGAACTGCCCACGCCTGCCTTTTCAGGGCAGCGCTCTACCACTGAGCTACCTCGGCTGAAGAAGAAGATACTAGCAGAGCTGGTTTCGATTGTAAATCATCTCGTTGATTTAGCATTTAAACCTGTCCCCGGTTTCGCTTGCACTTAAAAAAAAGTACATTAGAATATGAGGACCATGATGAAAATTATCCGGATCATAGGGTCCCTCCCGGCCGCCATTTTCCTGATCACGGTGCTGATGCTGACGCTCACGGTCTCCACCATCACCGAATCGTTTCACGGCACTCCGTTTGTGCAGTCACATTTTTACAACACCCGGTGGTTTGACACGCTTTTGGCCTTGTTCGGACTCAATATTTTCTGTTCCACGCTGACACGCTGGCCTTTCCAGAAGAAACATATCGGTTTCGTCATCACACACATTGGGATTCTTCTTTTCCTCTCAGGTTCGCTCGTATCGCGCGCGTGGGGCGTCGAAGGCCAGATGACACTTTTTGAAGGGCAGAAAAAATCCTGGATGCTCCGGGAAGGCCTCCTGCTGCAATTCTGGGAAAAGGATAAACCGCCGCGGTCGATTTCACTCAAAAAAAATATGATGAAAAATCCCTTTCGCGTGCCGCTCTCAGACGAGGGAACCAAGCTCTTTATTTCCCAGGTTCGCCAGGACATCCAATCGAAAAAAACATGGGTCGAAGGCGGCGCGAACGAAGCGCCGAACCGGGCCATTGAACTGAGTCTTTCAAGCGACATTGCGGGCCTGAAAGAACGCTTCCGGCTCGCTCAAAAAGACCCCGACGACCCTCACAGCTTCTTTAAAGACATCGGTCCCGCGCATGTGGAGCTACGCACGACATCCGCATCCAACGCTTTTATTCCCTCGACTTTATTTCTCGCTGAAAAAACTTCAGGTAAAAAATTTGTCGTTGAAATAACGGAAAAAATGCCCGCGGAAATACCGCTGGAAAATAGCCGTTTAAAAATAACGGCCCTGCGCTACTACCCCAACGCGCACATCGAAAACAGAAAGATCGTGAACTCACCCGAATCAGTCGCGTTCAACCCCGCTGTGGAATTTGAGCTCCGGGATGATAAAGGCCGCTCTGAAACGCATACGAAATTTTTTCTTTTCCCGCAGTTTGAATCCTTAAAAGGCGGTCCTGCCTCTTCTGTATTCGGTCTCGACGTGTCATTGAATTCCAAAGTCCCGGAGAACCTCCGGGAGACAAACTCACCGGGTCTTTTCTTCTTTTGTTCTCCGGAAGGACAATGGAGCTACCAGATCCGCTCTTCCAAAAAATCTTCGGGTATGACACCGCTGAAACTCGGAGAAAAAATACCGACCGGATGGATGGACATCGCCTTTGTGGCCCATGAGACGTTCCTGCGGGCCAAGACCGTTATGAAAATCGAAAAGGGGTCAAAAGACCCTGAAAATGTTTCCGTGGAGCTGACCCAAATACACCGGGATGGGAAAGAAGAAAAGCACTGGGTGTTCATTGACAAACCCGTCACGCTCGATACCGCCAAGGGCCCGGTCAAAATATCGCTCGAGCCCGCGAGTGTTCCGCTTTCATTTTCTCTGGCGCTGAAAGATTTTCGAAAAATTGATTACCCCGGCACGCAAAACCCCTCATCGTATGAAAGTGACATTGTGATGCATGACGACGCCGAAAACCTCACGATCGAGAAAACCATTAAAATGAATAAACCGCTCGACTACAAAGGCTGGCGTATTTTTCAGGCCTCTTACATCCAGGATCCTGAATCCGGTGAAGCGTCGGTGTTCTCCATTGCCAAAAATCCCGGCATCCCACTCATTTATTTGGGCGCCGCGACCATCCTTTTGGGCGTAATATTTCTTTTTTATTTTCATCCGTTTTTTTCGAGGGAAGAATAATTGATGTATAATGACGCCATGCGCGCAATTGCGAGACACTTAGGTTTCTTGATTTTTTTTCTGTTGTTTGCGTCGGCAACTTCCTACGCCGCGTCCGACCAGCCGATCCAGCATAATGGACGCATCAAGCCCTTTGACAGTTTCGCGCGTTCTACGCTGAAATTCATAAGCGGGCGTGAATCCTGGGACAAAAAAAACGCAGACCGGGTGTTGATGGAAGCCGCTGCTGCTCCCGGCAAAGTCGCCGAATGGAAATGGATACGCATCGATCTGCCTGAATTAAAAGCAACACTTGGTCTTTCGCCCGAAAATAATTTCTTTTCGTACAAAGATCTCATTCCCGCAGGCCCCAGAATCCTGTCCTTGGCGAAATCATCCCAAGCTAAGAGGCAAGCGGACGCGCGGCCCTCAAAATTGGAACAAAAAGCCGTCCTGCTCCAGGCCCAGATTTCAACCATAGAAGCGATCACATCCGGAGATATTTTCCGGGTGGTCCCCTCTGCGGAAGGACACGAATGGCAGCCCGGCGGCGACCCCGGGAATTGGCCAAAAAATATTTACGCCGTCAATTCCTGGCAATTCCAAAAAATGCGCCTCGAATCACTTTATTTCAAAATCATGCCGTTCCAATGGTCGGCGCTGCTTTATTTTGTGGCCTTCATTCTTTTGATATTTTTCAGAAAATGGGAAGCGCCAAAACCCATGGGTATCGTTTTTATGGGAATGGCGGTGATGTTCCACACAACGGGACTACTCGCGCGCTGTTTAATTCTTTCCCGTCCTCCGGTTTCCAATATGTTTGAATCCATGATCTTTATGAACTGGGCGCTCATGGTGTTTGCGCTCATTTTTGCGGTGATTTACGGCAATGTTGCCGTACTGGCTGCGGGAAGTTTTGTATCAGGGTTTGTGATGCTGTACGCGCATCTTTTGCCTATAGACTCCGGCCTCGACGTTCTCGTTCCGGTCTTAAGAAGCAATTATTGGCTCAGTATACACGTCATGACCATTGTCTCAAGCTACGGCGCCTTCGGCCTAGCGATGAGTCTGGGGCATTGGTATCTTTTAAGAAAAATGTTTAATACTTTTGAGAATGTTGTCCAGGAAGAAAATGCGGCGAATTTAATTTTCCGCGTGATTCAGTTGGGAACCATTCTCATCGGCACGGGCACCGTGCTCGGCGGCGTCTGGGCCAATGAATCCTGGGGGCGCTTCTGGGGATGGGACCCTAAAGAAACCTGGGCGCTTATCACTTTCTTGGGATATCTTATCGTTATCCATCTGCGCTTTTTAAATAAGATCAGCCACACCGCGCTGGCGCTTTGCTCCGTGTTGGGATTTGGTCTCGTGCTCATGACCTGGTACGGTGTGAATTTCGTATTGGGCCGCGGCCTACACAGCTACGGACAGGGTTCCGGCGGGATGGAATGGATCATTTACTATCTGGTCTTGGAAGCGGCGTTTCTCGTATTTATGATTGTGAAAAGCCGTAAAGTTTCTCGATAATGGTGAATAGCGTAACATCCGGAGTCGAAGCGCCTGAAGTAATGCCTATTTCTTTGGCCGCCCGCGGGAACCAATTTTTTTCGGTATAAATTTTTCCAGTCTGAGGATGACGCGCGCGGATCTCATCTGCGGAAAGAATGTCCTGGGCACTCTCAATATGATAAATAGGAAGCTTCCCCCACGCGATCTCGGCTAAGTGGCTCGTATTGGAGCTATTGAATCCACCGACGATCAGCGCCAGATCCAATCGAATTTTGAGTAAATTGCGCAGTGCGTCCTGACGATCCTGAGTGGCGCCGCAGATCGTGTCAAAACTCCGGAAGCGCTCGCTGGTAGCCGCTTCACCGAAACGTTCCGTGAACGCGGCGCGTAAGTTTTGCTGAATCTCGAGCGACTCGCCTTTCAGCATCGTCGTCTGATTAGCCATTCCCATTTTGGAGGTTTTCGAATCAAATGTGAACCCCGGAAGCACCGCCTCCGGGTATTTTGCCAAAAAAGCCTCTTCAGTCATGCGGCCGCGAACGACGTCCGCTAGTTCGCCCGCCTCCGTGACATTTTCAAGCGTGATGTAACTGCCGCCTTCTTTCACGGCCTGAGAAACCGTGGCGCGGGTCTCTTCGTGGTTGCGTTTGCCGTGCATGATGGTGATATAACCGTTCTTGGCGTAACTTTCCACGCGCTTCCATACATTGATAATGGCGCCGCAGGTCGAATCGACAATGGTAACGCCTCTATCCTTAAGATGCTGGACATCCCTGAAATCCGTACCGAATGCCGAAACCACCACCACATCCTCGGGGCCGAGTTCCGCGCACATGAGCAAATTCTGCGTATCGCGTTTGAGATAATGCACGCCTTTTTCACGCAGTTTGCCGTTAATGTATGGATTGTGTATCAATTGATCCGTGAGAAAAATACGTTTTGTACTGCCGAAGCGCTCGCAGGTCTCAAATACAAGGTCTATCGCTTTATCCACACCGTAGCAGAATCCAAAAGCCTGAGGAAAATGAAAGCTCAAACCTCCCATCTGCCACACCCCGCCCGTCTCT
>JAHFFI010000036.1 GCA_023248025.1 Candidatus Omnitrophota bacterium | reverse complement strand
CAAGAGCGTCATCCTCATCTCCATGAAGCTGTACGACCGACAGCCGGCATCTCCTGGCCGTTCGCAGGATCTCCGAGTAAGACACGTTTACAAACACGCCTACAATGGCAACCCACGGCCCGACTTTATCGATGATGCCAGCCGCCTTTTGCGGCGATATCTTACGGGGGCTATTTGCAAAAACAAATCCCAGCGCATCCGCCCCGGCTTCTACGGCGGCTTTAGCATCTTCTAACTGCGTAATGCCGCAGATCTTAACACGAACCATGCATAAGCTCCCTTAAAGCCAGGCCCGGATTTTTTGCCGCCATCAGCGTCTCTCCAACAAGCACCGCGTCCACGCCTAATTTTTTAAGATAACGCATATCATGCTGCGTCTTGATCCCGCTTTCTGATACAACCAGCCTCTTCTTGAAAAAAACTTTATATTTCTTCAGTAAATTTTCAGTGGTATCAAGATCCACGTCAAAGTTTTTTAAATTACGGTTATTTATTCCGACAATCTTAGGGTTGAGAGGCAGAATTTTTTTTAATTCCTTTTCATTGTGTATCTCAAAAAGCGAGTCCATGCCGAGGCTCGAAGCGAGGCCGCTCAATTCTCTCATTTTTTTTGTCGACAGAATCGATGCAATGAGAAGAATCGCATCCGCACCCATCGCACGGGACTGCCGCACCTGAGAGGCGTCTATCACGAAATCTTTTCTCAAAAGAGGCAAATGCGTGCACTGGCGCACTTTTTGGAACGTAGAGATTTCTCCTCCGAAAAAAATTTTATCCGTTAAAACGGAAAGCGCTACCGCTCCATTTTCTTTATATTGTCTGGCAATAGAGAGCGCGTCAAACTTTCTCCGTAATATTCCGCGCGAAGGAGATTTTCTTTTAATTTCGGCGATGACCGCCGGACGTCTTTTCATTTTCAATGCTTTATAAAATGAATACGCGGGCCTTTTGGGGAATGTCTTGGCATTAAACGGCTCGCCGGAACACTTTTTTTTAAGCGCGACTACTTCTTTTTTTTTCTCTCGGATAATCTTATCTAAAATCGTCCCCACGATCACTTCTTCTCCGGTTTATTGGAAAATTCCGCTATTTTTTGTACCTGTTTAAGTGTTCGTCCGCTTTCAAGAGCTTCCCGGGCCATCAAAACGCCTTCTTGATGCGATCCGGCCTTGCCTGTCAGCCACAGCGCCGCCCCCGCATTCAAAAGAACGAAATCGGTCTTGGGACCCTTCGCGCCGTTTAAGATCTTCCGGGCATCATCGCGGCAGGCTGCTTTGGAATGGCAGCGCAGTTTTTCAATACTCACCCGCTCAAGACCTGCTGATTCCGGCGTGATCGTGATGTCCCGGATCTCTCCGTTCGGCTCGAGCCATGCCCCGCGGGTTTCACCGCACAGTGTGATCTCGTCCATACCGTCTTCTCCGTACACCACAAGCGCTTTTAGAACAGCGAGCTCGTGAAGTGCTTCGGCCATGGGATACAATAATTTTTTGTCATATACACCCAAAAGCTGGTAAGTCACCTCGGCCGGGTTAGATAAGGGCCCCAATAGATTAAATATGGTTTTGCCTTGTAATTTTTTACGCGCGGGCCCCGCAATCTTGGCCGCCGGGTGATGTAAAGGGGCAAAGAAAAATCCAAAGTTGAGCGCCGCCATTTCTTCTTCTATGCGGTCGATGGATAAGTCTATCTTGATTCCTAATAGTTCGAGGAGGTCGGCGCTGCCACAAACACTGGAAATGGAGCGGTTGCCATGTTTGGCGACCGGCACATCCAGGCTCGAGGCGATAAGCGCCGTCAGCGTCGAAACATTGACGGTGTGTTGATTATCCGCTCCGGTTCCGCATGTATCCAGTAAACCATCAATGGGTCGAAAGGGTTTGATCGCGTGTTTTTTCATCACACGCGCGGCCGAGACAATCTCGGTCACGGTCTCGCCTTTTTCGCGCAAGGATTTAAGAAAGCGCGCGATCTGGTCGTCGTCCAAGCCGCCGTCCATCAGCGACTCCATGATGACGGCCATTTCAATATCATCCAGCGATTCTTTTTTATTCAATTTATCGTATATCCAATCAAGCGTCGGAGAGAGTCGGGCCATGGAAGATTAGCGCTTTGCCATTTTTAGAAAATTTCTTAAGAGCTCTTTACCGGACTGTGTCAGGATAGATTCAGGGTGAAATTGTACTCCGCAAACTAAGTATTTTTTATGCTCAAGCCCCATCACTTCCTTTTCTTTGGTCTCGGCAGTTATGCGCAGGCTCTTCGGAAATGTTTTTCTATCGACCAAAAGCGAATGGTAGCGCGTCGCGATAAAAGGATTATCGAGACCCTTAAAAAGACCTTTGCGATCATGATAAATAGGGGACGTTTTGCCATGCATGAGTCGCTTGGCGCCCACCACATTACCGCCAAACACCTCGCCTATGCACTGATGACCCAAACACACACCCAGTATCGGGATCTTCCCTGCGAATGTTCGAATCACGTTCATTGAAACACCCGCGTCTTTGGGGCTGCCAGGGCCGGGAGAAATGACAATGCCGTCGGGCTTTAGTTTTTTGATCTGTTCAACGGTGATTGCGTCGTTACGAAAAACTTTGAGTTCCTCACCCATCTCGCCCAAATACTGAACGAGGTTATAAGTGAAGGAATCATAGTTGTCGATCATGAGTATCATTTAATATTCCCCTGATTCAGCCAGCTGAATGGCTTTCATGAGGGCCTTCGATTTATTGATCGTTTCCTGAAACTCTTTCTTTGGGTCCGAATCAGCAACAATGCCGGCGCCCGCCTGCGCGTAGGCTGTCCCGTTCTTGGTGAGAATGGTGCGTATGGTGATACAGGAGTCGAGGTTTCCTGAATAACTGAAATACCCCACAATCCCCGAATAAAATGCGCGGCGCTCAGTCTCAAGCTCATCGATAATCTCCATCGCGCGTACTTTGGGTGCTCCCGAAATCGTACCGGCCGGGAATGTGGCTCGTAAAAGATCGAAAAGTGTTTTGTCTTTTTTAAGACGCCCCTCCACGTGACTCACGATATGCATCACATGCGAGTAGCACTCGACCGTCATGAATTCCGGCACGGACACACTTTTATACTCGCACACACGGCCCAAATCATTGCGGCCGAGATCAACGAGCATCAGATGTTCGGCACGTTCTTTTGGGTCCGCGAGAAGCTCCTTTTCAAGTTTTAGGTCCTCCGCTTTATTTTTACCGCGCTGGCGTGTGCCTGCAATCGGTCTGAGGGAAGCCTTGCCATTCTCACAACGCACATGGATCTCAGGGGATGAGCCTATCAAACGGTAATCGCCAAAATTGAGATAAAACATGTACGGTGACGGATTCACGGAGCGAAGCGCCCGGTAGATATTAAAAGGCTCGGAGTCTATTTTTACTCGGAATCGCTGCGAAAGAACCGCTTGAATGATATCCCCTATCCTGATGTAATGTTTTGCCTTGATCACGGCTTTTTTAAACGAGGCTTCGGTAAAATTCGAGCTCACGGAAAGGGCTTTTTTCCCGCCTGAGGCCTTGGATGCGGAGCGTCCGGCACC
Source organism: Candidatus Omnitrophota bacterium (assembly GCA_023248025.1). GTDB lineage: Bacteria > Omnitrophota > Gorgyraeia > 2-02-FULL-51-18 > 2-02-FULL-51-18 > JAHFFI01. Next base: position 8,437 of record JAHFFI010000036.1, on the reverse strand, counting down.
CGCAGACTTTAACTGCGCTATCTCACGTTCGATCTTTTCCAACGCGTGGCGGTACGCCTCTTTTGGGTCTTTAAAATCTTCCAAAAAAACATTCGCAATAACCTTAATCTTCTTTCCAATATGATCAAATGCAAGAAGGGTATCCGTAAAAATAAATACCGCGTCCGGAATATTCAGCGTATCAAGGTTTTTGTCAGGGATTTTTTCAATGAAACGGACGGTATCATAGCCCAGATACCCTACTGCGCCGCCGGAGAATGGCGGCAGACCTTCAACGGGCACCTGTCGAAAGCGAAGCAATATCTTTTCCAGTTCATAAAAGGGGTCTTTTGAAGTTTCGTATTCTTTGAGCTTGCCGGCAAAGTCTCGTATCGAAATCTTCCGTCCTTTGCTTTGAAAAACAAGTGATGGAGTTCCTCCGACAAATGAGTACCTTGCCATCCTCTCGCCGCCTTCAACCGATTCCAGAAGATAAGAATACGGCCTGTCGCCCATTTTCAGAAAGCAGGAGACCGGTGTTTCTAGATCCCCTAAAATCTCTCTGTATACGGGGATTAGGTTTCCTTTTTTTGCAAGTTTAAGGAATTCCTTCTCGGAAGGAAACGTATGCTCCACTAGTACACCTTTTCAGGATTAAAAATAATCGGGTCAGTCACAGTGCGTGTGCCGTCATCATTCAGCTTTTCAAAATAACAGCTAAAGTAGCCTTTATGGCACCCCGCCACCTTCTGATCGATGACAAAAAGGAGCGACTTGCCTTCGCAGTCTACGCGGAATTCCCGTACAGCCTGTGTATGGCCGGACGTTTCGCCTTTCATCATAAGCTTATTCTGCGAACGACGGAACACGTATATAAATTTTTTATCCAAGGTGGCCTCCAGTGCCAGCTCATTCATATAACAGAGTGTCAGCACTTTACCGGTTTTTGCGTCCTGGATAATGGCGGGAATAAGCCCCTCGGCGCTGAATTTGAGCTGAGATCTGATCTTTGCAAATGTTTCTTTTGTCATAACCGCACCAAAACTCCTTTTTTTTCTAGATACTTCTTTACGTCGCCTACCGTGTATTCCTTAAAATGAAAAATACTGGCTGCCAAAACCGCGTCGGCGTGACCCAATAAAAAACCTTCCGCCAGATGCTTGAGCTCTCCCACCCCGCCTGACGCGATTACGGGAATACGCACCCCTTTGGAGACGGCCTTTACCAGCTCAAGGTCGTACCCTGACTTTGTACCATCGTTATCCATACTCGTAAGCAGTATCTCTCCGGCTCCGAGTTTTTCCACACGCTTCGCCCACGCCAAAACATCAAGACCGGTTTCATTCCGGCCTCCATGCGTGTAAACTTTCCACCTAGGCGGTATTGCACCCGGCACGCGCTTGGCATCCATAGCGACAACAATACACTGAGCGCCAAACCGCGCCGATGCCTGGCTCACAAAGTGCGGGTTTTTTACCGCAGCGGTATTGATAGAAATTTTGTCGGCGCCGGCGTTAAGGAGCATGCGCACATCCTCTATGGATGAAATGCCGCCTCCGACGGTGAGCGGCATGAAGCATTTTTCCGCTGTCCTCTTTACCACATCGATAAGAATACCGCGTTTTTCATGGGATGCGGTAATATCAAGAAATACAAGCTCATCCGCGCCCTGACGATCGTAATGCATCGCGCACTCGACGGGGTCCCCCGCGTCACGAAGCCCCAAAAAACGCGTGCCTTTAACCACTCTGCCTTCTTTAACATCCAAGCAGGGAATAATGCGCTTAGCCAGCATGAGTCGTCTTCTCAGAGAGGCAGGCGGCCAGCGCCTCTTTCATCGTGATCTTTTTTTCATAAAGCGCCTTACCGATTATGACCCCGGTTATATTTTTTTGTTTCAACGTCAATAGATTCAGAATATCATGCGCGGCGCTGATCCCGCCGGAAGCGATCACATCTATCTTCACAGCCAAACTTAGGATTTTGATCTCTTTTAGGCTTGGACCTTTCAAAGCGCCGTCGCGAGAAATATCAGTATATATAATAGTCTTGCCGCCCGCCGCCTCAACTTCCCTTGCCAGATCAATAGCCTTGTGGTCAGTCACCTTCGTCCATCCATCCGTGGAGACAAGACCATCGCGGGCATCAATACCGATGATAGCCTTGTCACCAAACTCTCGCACTGCTTCTTTAAGAAAACCCTTGTCGAGACATGCTTTTGTGCCGAGGATCACCCAACGAGCGCCGATGTTGAAATATTCTTTCGCGCTTTTGATGTCACGGATACCGCCACCCACCTGCAGCGGGGTTTTGACGCGCTTTATGATCTCTTCCACGCATTTTATATTTTTTGGCTTGCCCCGTAAGGCGCCGTCCAAGTCCACAATATGAATACGTTCGGCGCCATCATCCTCAAAACCCTTTGCTACCTCATGCGGCACTTCGGAGTACACCGTTTCTTCTTTGAAGTCGCCCTGTAAAAGCCTGACCACACGTCCGTCTTTTAAATCTATCGCAGGTATGGGGATCATAGGTATCCTATAGTTTAATAAAATTTTTTATGAGCCTAAGCCCCTTGGCCTGGCTTTTTTCCGGGTGAAACTGAAACGCAAATACATTGTCCTTCCAGATACCGGAACAAAATGAACGCCCGTAGGATGTCTGGGTTACGGTCCATTCTGATTTTGTAGGCTTCGCATAGAAGGAGTGCACAAAATAAAAATAATCACCGTTTGAAATACCTTTAAAAAGCGGACAATTTTTTTTCTTGAATTCTAGTGTGTTCCAGCCCATGTGAGGCACTTTAAGTTGTCCGCGGAATTTATGAACACGGCCGGTCACGATCCCGAGACCCTTCGCAGGTCGTCCGCCGGTGCTAGCGCTCTCTTCGCTCTCTTCAAATAAGATCTGAAGTCCTAGACAGAGCCCCAAATACGGCGCGCCACCCTTGATTTTTCCGGTAATGGCGTCAAGCAGCTTACGTTTTCGAAGTTCTTTCATCGCTGCACCAAACGCTCCGACTCCCGGCAAAACGACTTTGTCGGCTCGTTCGATCACCTTTGAGTCGGCGGTGATCACGGGACGGGCACCTTGAGAATTGAACGCTTTTTGCACGCTTCTCAAATTCCCCATTCCATAATCCACGATTGCGATGACTTGAGACAAGTTAAAGCTTTCCTTTTGTCGACGGCACACCGCCCACGCGCGGGTCTACCGACGTCGCCCAATCCAGCGCCTTAGCGAGAGACTTGAACGTTGCCTCAATCAAATGATGAGGATATTCACCTGAAATAAAATCGACATGCAACGTAAGTCCCATGTTTGCCGCGAAGGATTCCCAAAAATGCTTGGCATCGGCCAGCGTGTAATCTTTTTCAGATTTTTTTGCACGAAGCGCCGGGTTTTCCACCCAGCGCGTTTTGGCATTCGTGTGAAAATGAAACGATCCCCGCCCGCTGATATCGATGCTCACCCGCGACTGGGCCAGAGCCTCATCCAAAGGCGCCCGGAAATCTCCAAAACGACGTATGCCCTTTTTGTCGCCCAAAGCCGCCTTAAAAGCCTGACCCAAGGCTATCGCGGCATCTTCGTTGGTGTGATGATTATCAATATGAAGGTCGCCTTTCACTTTTAATTCTATATCAAACAAGCCGTGACGCGCCATCGTATCAATCATATGGTCTAAAAATCCGACGCCCGTATTGACTTTAGAACGGCCCTTGCCATCCAGATTGAGCTTCACCTGAATATCCGTTTCTTTTGTTTTTCTTTTGATCGCGCTTTTTCTAGTTTTCATAATTTACTTTCCATTGAAACGTACTTTGACCGATTCCACATGTTTCACCAGACCTTCGAGATTGGCGATGTGCTCCAAAGGCTTCGCCACTTTTTCAAGCGCCTTGCGGCTGTACGAAATAATGTGTGAACTTTTCATAAAATCATCCACACCCAGTCCTGAGAAAAACCGTGCCGTGCCGCCGGTCGGGAGAACGTGGCTGGGTCCGGCAATATAATCCCCAACCGCCGTCGGGGTGTAAGAGCCGATGAAAATAGCGCCCGCATGTTTCACGTCCTTTATGATGCGTTGGGGGTTTTTGACCATAACCTGCAAATGTTCGGGTGCGATCTTATTGACAGCATCCACCGCTTCCCTTAAATTTTTAACGACGATGATATGTCCGCGCGCCGGAACCTTTTTCATAAATTTCGCCAGACGTTTCGAGGTCGTAACCAGGATCGCGGTCCCAAGATGATGCTCGCTTTGTGCCAAAAGATCCGCCGCCACAAAATCCGGCTCTGAATAGTCATTGGCAAGAATCACGACTTCCGTAGGTCCTGCCACCATATCGATATCGCAATATCCAAAAACCTGTCGTTTGGCTTCCGCCACATACGCATTTCCCGGCCCCACGATCTTATCCACACGCGGGATGGTTTTAGTGCCGAACGCAAAAGCCGCTATGGCCTGGGCACCACCCGCCTTGAATATCCCGTCCACTTTTAACAGATTGGCAACAGCAAGAATGTGCGGATCAACGCTTTTGAATTGGTTGGGCGGGGTAATAAGATACACCTTTTCCACGCCTGCGAGCTTTGCCGGCAGGACCGTCATGTAGACCGTTGAAGGCAGTGGGGCCGTTCCAGCCGGAATGTAAATACCCACCGATTCGAGCGGACGAATTTTCTCACCCAGTATGACACCATCCTCGCCCGAGATCTTCCAGGAGCGCCTTTTCTGCTTACGATAGAATCGGTTCACATTTTCAACCGCTATCTTCAAGGCCGAAATAAAATCCGGTGAGATATTCTGATAAGCGCCGTTGATTTCGCTTTCGCTCACCGCTATTTCACGCGCAGTCAGTTTCACTCGATCGAATTTACGCGTGTAGCGCAAAAGCGCTTCATCACCGGAACTTTTTACGTCTTCGAGAATACGCCGCACTTTTTCCTCTACGCGCCGATTGCGACGATAGACGCGATTGAAAAGTTCTTCAAACTTTTTACTGTGATACTTAATGACTTTCACTGATCAATTTCCTTCCCTTTTCTATCGCATCTTTCGTCTTTGAAATATTTTTACCACCGCCGACAGCAAAATCCGGTTTCCCGCCGCCATTCCCCTCCACCATACCCGCTATTTCTTTTACAATTTTTCCTGCATGAAATCCTTTTTTGACGAGGTCGGCGCTGGCGGCCACTGCAAAGGATACCTTATCATCAGAAACGGAAACGAGGAGCGCTGCAAATGAGACGCCACTTTTAGCCAGATCATCGCAGGCTGATCTCATAAGGTCGGGGCTGGCAAAAGGCAGTTCCCGCACCAAAAAATAGGGGCCCTTCCCTACGAGAGCCGACGAAATTTCTTTTTTGGCCCATGTTTTCATTTTATTGACCATCACCGTATTTAAACGACTCTCAATACTCTCGGCTTTATCTTGCTTGTTTTTAAGTACTTCCGCAAGACGCGCTGGCTCACTGCCGAACGACCTCGCCAGGGTTTCAAGTTCTTTCTGTCCTTCATCCAAAAGGCTTTTGGCGCCGCGTCCTGTCACCGCTTCGATCCGACGCACCCCGGCCTGGATAGAACTTTCAGAAATAATCTTAAACGCGCCAATCTCACCGGTATGTGCCAGATGCGTGCCCCCGCAAAGTTCCATTGAAAAATCACCGACGGTTACGACACGCACAGACTCTCCGTATTTTTCTCCAAAAAAAGCCATGGCACCTGCTTTCAGAGCATCTTCTTTTGACATCTCTTTTTTATCAAGCGTTGTGTCCTTCATGATTTCATCATTCACCATCGATTCGATCTTTACTAAAGCATCAGACCCTACTCCTGAAAAATGCGTAAAATCAAAACGAAGTCTGTCCGGTGCCACGAGCGAGCCGCTTTGCTTCACATGGGCTCCCAGAACTTTTCTCAGAGCCGCGTGTAAAAGATGAGTCGCGGTGTGATTTTTCATAATATCCGCGCGTCTTTCTTTATCGACCAACAGCTGAGCCTCGTCACCGGCCTTCAGACTCCCTTTCGTGACGCGGGCATGATGCAGGGTGTATTTTTCAAGCCGCTGAGTATCGGAAACCAACGCCTCATCATTTGCTGTTTTAACAAACCCGGTATCGCCGACCTGACCTCCTGATTCCGCATAAAACGGTGATTTGTCAAAAATGAGCAGCCCCTCTTCATCTTTTTTTAAGTCATTTACCTTGGCGCCGCCGCGAATAATCGCCAAAAGTCTTCCTTTGGCCTCTGTCCCCTGATAACCCACGAATTCTGTCGCTGACAAGCCTTCCACCAACACCAAATTCTCATCTTTAGCAAAAATTTCGCCGGCGATCTTACTACCCTGTCTTGAACGCTGACGCTGCCCTTCCATCAATTTATTAAACTCGCCGGCATCCAGCGTCAGGCCTTTTTTTGACGCGGCCTCCGTTATGAGATCGATCGGCAATCCGTAGGTGTCATAAAATTTAAATGCAATCTCCGCCGTGTTGTCTTTACGCGCATGCTCAAACGACTGTTCGAGCTTCGGTATCTGCACGCGAAGCACCTCCCTATAAGCGCCCACTTCGTTCTCCACCACTTTTAAAATATCCTTCTCTTTGGAAACGAGTTCCGGATACGCGTCCTTCATGACGGCAACAATCGCGGGAACCAATTTGTACAATTGCCCTGGTTTGGCAGCGCCCGCTTTGTCCAGGTGCTCGCTGCCGAGACGAATGAGGCGTCGGGTCACATAGCCGCGCCCTTCGTTGGACGGCGACACGCCTTCGGAGACCGTAAATACCACTGCCCGGATGTGGTCCATCGCCGCATTTTCATGAGCGGGCTTCTCACCGCCCTTTTTCAGAAGATGCCACAATTCCGCGCGTATGGCGCTGAACATATCATTGTCAAAATTACTTTCTTTTCCCTGTAAAACACAGGCCGTGCGCTCCAGGCCCATTCCGGTATCGATGTTCTTTTGCGGGAGCGGCACGAGTGAGCCATCGGACTGTCTGTCAAACTGCGTGAAAACGAGGTTCCAGATCTCGACGCCTTTGCCGGGAATTTCACCCACATAGATTTCGGAGCAGGGTCCGCAGGGGCCGTTCGGACCGTCCTTGGGTGCGTTGGCCGGCCAGAAATTGTCCTCGGGCCCCATGCGAACGATCCGGGATGCAGGTAAACCCATTTTATTTTTCCAAATATTGAAGGCTTCGTCATCCTTTTCATACACAGAAACCCAAAGCTTGGCCGCGGGTAATTTTAGTACCTTTGTGACAAATTCCCAACCCCAATCAATGGCCTGTTCCTTGAAATAATCGCCGAACGAAAAATTTCCGAGCATTTCAAAAAAAGTATGGTGATAGGCGGTCTTTCCCACGCGGTCGAGATCGCCCGTACGAAGGCACTTCTGACAGCTTGCAGCGCGCTTCACGTCTTTTTTGATGCCCAGAAAATAGGGTTTGAACTGGTTCATGCCGGCACCCGTAAAAAGAAGCGACGGGTCATCATAAGGCACGAGCGAATCGCTCGGGAACACTTTGTGTGCCTTTGATCTAAAAAAATCTAAATAGGTTTCTCTTAATTCCGAGGTTTTCATTGTATAAGTTCGCCCATCACTGAAAAAACCACCTCATCCGAAAATCCGCGCCGCTTGAGAAAGCCGTACAACCTTCGCTTCTTCTTATCGCGGGGCAGCTCGGTCATCCCATCGACCTTGCGCCGGGCAATCTCCCGAGCGGCCGTTTTCTCGTCGTAGTCCGAAAGTGTTTCCATCGCGGCCGCCTGCGCTTTGGGCGAAAGCCCTTTTTTTTTGAGCTCGAGCGCTATCGTTCTTTTGGAGGCCGGATTCTGGCTTAAACGAGATTGTACGAGAAGTTTCCCAAATTTTTCGTCGTTCAAAAGCCCTTTTTTAGAAAACTCCTCCAGGACGCCCGCCACATCTTCCGCAGAATGACCTTTATCCTCAAGCTTTTCACGCAGCTCTTCGACGCTGCGCGGGCGGAAAGCCAAAAGTCTCAAAGCATCGCTTTTAACCTTTAAGCGCTTTTCTTCCACAAATCCCCCAAAGACAAAAAGATTGTTCTGCTTCGCTTAAGCTTCGCAGGAACAATCTTCATGCCTCAAATAATCTTTAATGAATCGTGACGCCGGCCTTTTCAGTGACCTTTTTGCGGATCTCCGTGGCTACTTTCGGATTTTCGCGCAGGAATGCTTTGGCGTTCTCGCGGCCCTGCCCCAGCTTCTCTTCGCCGAACAGTATCCAGGAACCGCTCAGGCGCGTGACTTCGAAAGTCTCCGCTACGTCCAAAAGACCACCGATCGCGGAAACACCTTCGTCGTACATAAGGTCGAATTCAGCCTGCTTGAAGGGCGCTGCCACCTTGTTCTTTACAACCTTTACGCGAACACGACCGCCTACGATCTCCTCGCCACGCTTGATCTGGGCTATGCGACGGATATCTAAGCGCA
>JAHFFI010000124.1 GCA_023248025.1 Candidatus Omnitrophota bacterium | reverse complement strand
TCTCATAATAGATCATTCCCCCTACTCCAGAGCCAACGACAACGCCAGTATCTCTCCAGTCCTCGGCTGCACTATCAATGCCCGCATCCTTAGATGCGCTTTTAGCCGCCAAAAGGCCTAAAATTGCCACCCTCTCTAACTTGGAAGATTTTGGTCCTAGCTCAGTAGCTATGCTATCAGCGCTTAATTGAACTTGCCCCGCCACCCTCGTTCTATATTCTGATGGGTCAAACGAAACAACTTCGCCAATACCGTGCACACCGTCTAATAGATTTTTCCAGTATTGATCAATCGATACCCCTAATGGGGATACGACCGAAATTCCTGTAACTACAACGCGTTTACCAAGAACTGCACTCATTTGACCACGTTCGAAAAGTTATTAAAGTTTTGGGTTGAATCAATATAGTTGGTTACAAAACCTATGCGTTTTAAAAACAATATTACGGAAAAAGCTAAATCTGGTTGACTTGATAAAAAACCGCTTTTTGCTGACATTGGAAATAAGTGGTGGCAATCATGCCATTCTGAGGCAAAATACCCATAAAATTTTTGATTTAATGCAGAGCTTTGAGGGTCAAATTCCCAACCATCGATTTTATTCCGCCGATTAAATCCCCCATGCCCCCTCCAATTAAAATCTCGAATCAAAAAAACTGACAAAAAAACAGCGGCGTAGAAGTAAATAACTGCGGGCAATCCGCCAACTAAGTATGATAAAAAGCAATACAACCCCTGAGAAACCGCGGTTCTTAGCAAGTAATGTGGAACCTTCTCAACTGACCCATATTTTTTAAAGTCATTGAAGGAGTTCATAGGAAACCCAACATGCTGGAGAGATCTCTGAAGAGCCTCGTATTTCTCTCTGGATATCTGGGTATTATATTTTTGATTTGACTCAATTGAAAGGTAGCTACCCAGCCATCCTAGATGTGGGCCATATGGATCGCCAGGCTTCTCGGAGCGCCGGTGATGAACTTGATGAGGGACCACATAAATCTCTTCCCTAAAAAAAAATGGATTGGTCCATAAAAAAAATACTTTTAATACTTTTGTCGCCTGGAACGAGAGATGCGAGCAATGCCTATGAAACCAAACTGTATTGTACAGCGTGACCAAATATGTGCTTAAAAAAGAGACATAGATAGCGGAGGGTATTGAAAAATACGCTGAAATATATGCAATAAAAACTCCGAATGTTCCCAAATGATACAAAACATTCAGCATGGTTAATGTCCGATTCGGATAATTAATAAAATTAACTGCTCCAAACCATTCCCGTAGCGTTTCGCGCAGGGATGGCTTGTGAATAAACCCGTCTCGGTCATGCATTGAAAAAAAGGGCGGGATCAAAACACCCGCATCCTCGCTGCGCGCTTCCACGAGGACAGGGACTGACGCTGAAGCTGTTGTCATAGAATAATCAAGAGTTGGTTGCTCTGTAGACTGGTAAGCCGAGTTAATTTACTGTCCCACCAACGTCTTCTTCCCACTATTCGTGATCTCTTGCGACTGGATCCACTGGTCGATGGTGGCGCGTTTGAAGCGCCAGTGGGAGCCGACCTTGAATCCGGGCAGTTTGCCGCCGGAGGCGTGCTTGTAGATCGTCAACGGCTTCATTCGCAGGTAGTTCGCGAGTTCTTGCACGGTAAAAACGCCTTCTTCCCTCTCCAAGCCTTCGATTCTTTCCAAAATAACTCCTTTTATGAGGCGGGACGGACTTATTCCGCCGCATTTATCTTTATTCTGCTTTATCGCGCATGGGTTGCGCGCACCAAATCTAACCGTACGTGAGATAAGTCTATCCTCCGTATTATTTTTTGTCAATGCTTTCTTAACAAAATTTAACAATTCGATGCAATTCTATATGTTGGGGGTACACCCGTGGCCTACGCTAGGAATGGTGGATTTAGTACGAAACTGTGAGAAGTGTCAGGCCATGGGCCTTGACGGTGGGACCCGCTTTCTTCCTATCCTTTGATTTTAAAAGAGTTATAATATCCCATTTAGTAAGTTTCCCCTGCCCGACGGCCATCAAAGTTCCGGTCAAAACACGGATCATATGCTTCAAAAATGCATCCGCCGTGAACGTCAGGCGCACCAAATGACCCTCCCGCGTGATGTGACATCTTTTCAGATGCCTAACGGTCCTTTTTTCTTCCTCCCCACTATCCCGGAAGGCATTAAAGTCATGTTTACCGAGCAAATACTTTGCGGCTTGGCGCATGGCGGCTACATTGAGCCGATGCGGCATCCATAAGACGTAAGGCGCAAGGTCATAGACCGGACGGATGCGGTGATTCCAGATCCGGTACTCGTAAGTCTTACACTTGGCGTCAAAACGGGCATGAAAGTCCTCGCGAACGTTCTTGGCGGAGAGAACGACGATGTCTCTGGGGAGGTAAAAGTTCAGCGCGTGCTGGATCTTGGACTCCGGCAAAGGGTTCTTGGTCTTAAAATGGGCCACTAGGCCGCGGGCATGCACTCCGGCATCGGTCCGGGACGAGCCGTGCAAGTTGACCTTCTCTTTCAGGATGCGGGCCAGCTGGGCTTCAAGGACTTCCTGGAGTGTCTTGCCGGTCCGTTGGCTTTGCCAGCCCGAATAATGCGTCCCGGCGAAGGCAATGACGAGCTTGACCGTGCGCATAGATCCTTCGGCGCTAACGCGCCTCAGGATGACGGCTAATGAGGATCTCGGCGATCTGAACGGCGTTCAGCGCAGCGCCCTTGCGGAGCTGATCGCCCGAGACAAAGAGCCAAAGGCCTTTAGGATTAGACGGGTCCAGGCGTAGACGTCCGACCAGCACGTCGTCCCCGCCGGTGGCCTCAAGCGGCATCGGGAAATAATTACGTGCCGCGTCATCTACGATCTTGATGCCCGGCGAATCGGACAAAAGAGCCCGGAGCTTCTTCACGTCCGGCTTTTTCGACAGCTCAAGGTAAATGGACTCGGTGTGCGCGCGGAACACGGGCACACGCACGCAGGTCACCGTGACCTTCATCTTGTTGTCGTGGAATATCTTTTTGGTCTCCTGGATGACCTTGAGCTCTTCTTCGTTGTATCCCCCGTCTTTGACGGCACTGTTGTGTGAGAAAAGGTTGAAGGCGATCTGATGCGGGAACACTTCTTTTTTAGCCGGGCGGCCCGCGAGAACATCGGCCGCCTGCGATTCCAACTCCTTCATGGCGCGCGCTCCCGCTCCGGAGGCGGACTGATAGGTCGAGACGATCATGCGCTGGACGCGGTTCTTTTTGTGAATGGCATGGATCGGCACCAGCATGATGATGGTGCAGCAATTGGGATTAGCGATGATGCCCTTATGCTTGAAGATGTCCTTGGCGTTGATCTCGGGCACGACCAGAGGCACCTTGGGGTCCATCCGGTAAGCGCTGGTGTTATCGATGACCACCGCGCCCGCTTTCAGGGCCGCGGGGACGAATTGCTTGGAGATCGACCCGCCAGCCGAGGCCAGGACGATGTCGATATTTTTGAAAGAGCTCGCTTTCAGCTCTTCGACCGAGTAGGTCTTGCCCTTGTATTTATATTTCTTGCCGACGGAGCGTTTGGAGGCCAAAAGGATGAGCCGGTCGACAGGGAAACGCCGCTGTTCCAGGATCTGGAGCATCT
>JAHFFI010000035.1:5471-12221 GCA_023248025.1 Candidatus Omnitrophota bacterium | reverse complement strand
CGAGACCCGAGACTGAACTTCTTGTAGATGAAACGCTTAAGATACTTGGGACTTACCTTGACGAAGAAGCGCCCGAGATCCTCGACCTAGGCACGGGCTCAGGGTGCATCGCGGCAAGTTTGACAATCGCTTATCCTAAAGGTAGAATGACGGCTCTTGACTGTTCGTCGAAAGCCTTATCGCTCGCACATAAGAACATGCAACGATTGAAGTTAAGTAAAAAAATAAGATTAGTTAAAAGCTATTTTTTTGATGCGTTCAAAGGAAAAAGTATCCATAGGTGGGATGTTATTGTTTCCAATCCGCCTTATGTGCCCGCTGAGGATTGGAAAGCACTTCCGCGCGAAGTCCAGCGCGAACCGAAGTTGGCGTTACTGGGCGGAAAAAAAGGACTCGGGGCCGTCCGGCAGATCTTGAAGGATGTGCCGTTTTATTTAAAAAAGCCCGGCTGGGTAATTCTTGAAATCGGAAAAGGGCAGTCCAAAATTTTAATAAAAGAGCTGGGAAGCAATAAAGTTTTTTCGAGGGTTCGTTTGGTGAAGGACCTCGCAGGCATTGACAGGATACTGATAGCGCAGCATGGATAAAATTGTTATACAAGGCGGCAACCGCATCGAAGGCATCGTGGAGGTGAGCGGCGCCAAGAACGCGTCGCTTCCGATATTGGCCGCGACGACGCTCACGAAAGAAAAGTGCGTCATCAAGAATGTTCCTCAGGTTGCGGATATTTTTACGATGGTGAAAATTTTAAAGTCGCTCGGCGCCAAAGTCCAGCACTCGGGCCATACGGTCGAGGTTGATACCTCGAATATCAAGACTCCCGTTCTTTCATATAAATTAGTCAGCACCATGCGCGGCTCGATCTGTTTTCTTGGGCCGCTTCTAGCGCGATTTGGTCGCGCCGAAGTTTCATTCCCGGGCGGCTGCGTCATTGGACCGCGTCCGATAGATCTTCACATCAAGGGTATTCGTTCGCTCGGCGCCGAGGTAAGGCTCGAACATGGTTATGTGGTCGCCAATGCCAAAGAGCTCAAGGGAACGCGTATTTATCTCGGAGGCGCTTATGGGTCGAGCGTTCTGGGGACCGGCAATATCATGATGGCGGCCGTTCTCGCGAAGGGCAAGACCATTATTGAGAATGCGGCCTGCGAACCCGAAGTCGTGGATCTCGGCAATTTTTTAAAGAAGATGGGCGCAAAGATCGAGGGTTTAGGTTCGCCGTCCATCGAAATCGAGGGCGTAAAAAAACTTTCGGGCGTGACGTATTCCATTATTCCGGACCGCATCGAAGCCGGCACCTACATCATGGCATCGGCCATGACGAAGGGGGATGTGACGCTGAAGAATTTTAATTTAAACATGCTCGGTGCCATGCAGGACAAACTGCGGGAAGCGGGCGTCAGCATACATGAAAAGAACGGTCACGTGCGCGTACGCCGTGAAAAAGTTTTAAAGGCCGTGTCCGTGACGACATTGCCATACCCGGGTTTTCCGACGGATTTGCAGGCGCAGATGATGGCGCTTCTTTGCATCGTTCCGGGTATCAGCGTCATCACGGAAAAGATCTATCCCGAGCGCTTTATGCACGTGTCGGAGCTCAACCGCATGGGCGCCAGCATCATGCTCGAAGGCCCCAGCGCCATCGTAAGCGGAACCAAAAGATTAAGTGGGGCACCGGTCATGGCGTCGGATTTGAGGGCGAGTGCCGCGCTGGTATTGGCGGGTCTGGTCGCGGAAGGAGATACGGAAGTATCCCGCGTGTACCATTTGGACCGCGGGTATGAAAATCTCGTGGGTAAATTACAAAACTTAGGGGCGAAGATTCGGAGAGAGAAGGATATTCGATAGGTTACGCTGGAAAAAAAAGGGGGTGAATAAATGTCAGTTGTTATCCGTTTAAAATCTGTGGGCACCAAGAAGAAAATTAAACACCGCATTGTCGTAACTGATACGCGTTTTCCTCGTGACGGACGTTTTGTGGAAGAAGTGGGTTATTGGGACCCGTCAAAAAGCCCGGCCAACGTTTCGGTAAAAGCCGAGCGCGTGGAGTATTGGATCAGCAAGGGCGCCAAACCCTCGGAAACCGTAAAGTCGATCTTAAATAAGGCCGGGGTCAAGACCTCGAATAAGACGAAGAATTAATAAGTGAAGATAGACGTCCTGACGCTTTTTCCGGGTGCGTTTGACTGGTTCCTCAAATTTTCAATGGTCAAGCGTGCTGTTGAAAAGAAAAAAGCGCTGTTGCGCATCGTGAACCTGCGTGATTATGCGCATGACCGTCATAAGACCTGCGACGACAGGCCATTCGGCGGCGGGCCCGGGATGCTGATGAAGCCCGAGCCCATATTGGAAGCGACAAAAGACCTGAGGCTGGGCAAAAAGTCCCGTTTTGTGTACCTGACGCCCCAGGGTCAGACGTTCAACCAGAAGAAAGCAGCCGAACTCGCGAAGGCCGAGCACATCGCTATCCTGTGCGGACATTATGAGGGGGTCGATCAGAGAGTTATAGAGGAGGTTGTGACCGATGAAATATCCATCGGTGACTATATTCCGACCGGCGGGGAGATCCCCGCCATGATAGTGATCGAATCGGTTATCCGTCTCCTTCCGGGGGTGCTGGGATGCGGCGATTCCAAAGAATTTGAAAGTTTTAGCAACAATCTGTTAGAATACCCGCAATACACCCGGCCGGCCGACTACCGGGGAATGAAGGTTCCTTCCGTTCTTTTGTCTGGCCATCACAAGGCCATCGAGGAGTGGAGAAAGAAAGAAGCCTATCGGCTGACCTTAAAAAGGCGGCCAGACCTTTTGGGTAAACCCAAGAAGACGGCAAGAAAAAAAAGGTGAGACAATGCATCGTTTAATTCGTGTGATAGAAGAATCACAGCTTAAGAAAGAAATTCCCCAATTCAACATCGGTGACACGATACGCGTGTCTGTCCGGGTGGAAGAAGCCGACAAGACGCGCACCCAGATGTTCGAAGGCATCGTGATCAAGCGTCAGGGTTCGGGTGTGCGTGAAAGCTTCACGGTTCGCCGCATTTCATTCGGAGAGGGTGTTGAGCGTAATTTTCCGCTCCATTCACCGACTGTGCAGAAAGTGGAGCTTGTACGTTCAGGAAAAGTTCGCCGTTCAAAACTATATTATTTGAGAAAGTCCTCGGGCAAGAGAAACCGCATTGAGGAAGAGCGTTCAAAGAAAGAAGAAAAAGTACAGTCTCCGGCACCCGCAGTAGCGGCTTCGTAAGTTACTGAGGTTTCACTAATTAATGGGCACACTGGAAGTCCCGGCTTTGGTCGAATGCAAGGCGCGACAACGAGGCGTGCTTTTAAGCCCGCCGAGGAGGAGCAACGCCGCAGACGGCCAGAGATGGGGCTTCCCCCGCGGGGGCTGGCCGCTTTTGGGCTGTGCCTGCGTCATTCGTCGTCGGCATAGTTACAACTATGCCTCCTCCTCTTTCCTTGTCTCGCTCCAAAATCAGCTCAGCCAGTGTGCCCATTAATTAGTGAAACCTCAGTAAATGGGGTGAAAGACGCCCTCTTAAAGTACGATGAGAATTACCGGGACAAAGGATTTATCTCCCTGGCGGGGGTGGACGAGGCAGGCAGAGGACCCTTAGCGGGTCCGGTGGTCGCCTCGGCCGTGATCGTCAGGGATTTTTCTTTTACGAGCCGCGTGGATGATTCAAAAAAAATGACCGCGCGCCAACGTGAGGCGGCTTTTGGCGAGATACGTGAGAAGTGTTGGGTGGGTACGGGTATCGTAGGACCTCGGCTCATCGACAGTCTGAACATTCTAGAAGCTACGATGCTTGCAATGGAAAAAGCGGTCGCGGCACTTTCTAAGAGACCGGATTGCGTCTTGATAGACGGCAACCGCTTGCCGCAGCTGGGTATCCGAAAATTTGCGGTGGTCAACGGAGACGCGCTATCGTTCTCCATTGCTTGTGCGTCGGTAGTCGCGAAAGTGACGCGAGATGAGCTTATGCGGGAAGCGGATAAGAAATACCCGCTGTACGGATTTGCGAAACACAAAGGTTACGGCACGAAGCTCCATATAGAACGCTTGCGTGAACATGGACCGTGCGACATTCATAGAACATCGTTTGAACCGGTGAGGCTTTCGTGGAAACGCTCCTGATTATCGATTTCGGTTCCCAATACAATCAGCTCATCGCGCGCCGCGTCCGTGAATCGAAAGTTTTCTGCGAAATAGTTCCGCCCGATATTACCGTCGAAAAAATCCGGTCTAAGAACGTCAAAGGCATCATTCTTTCGGGCGGCCCCGCCAGCATCTACCAAAAAGGCTCGCCGAAACTTAACCCTGCGTTTTTAAAGCTAGGCGTTCCTGTACTCGGAATTTGCTATGGTATGCAGGCTATTTCACACTTATTGGGCGGTGATGTACGGCGCGCAGCTGAGCGCGAATACGGCCGCGCTGAGTTTAAGCTTGCCGGCGCCCCCGGATTGCTGTTGCAGGGTGTTCCCAAGAGCTCCATTTGTTGGATGAGCCACGGTGATTATGTGTCGCATCCACCAAAAGGCTACCGCCGCACGGGATTCACAGACAATACTCACATGAGCTCGTTCGAAAACCCCCGGACCCGTGTTTACGGCGTGCAGTTCCACCCCGAAGTTCAACACAGCCAGTTTGGCCGCCATATAATCGATAATTTTCTTTTCAAGATCTGCCGTTTTGAGAAAAGCTGGACCATGGAGAATTTTATCCGTGAAACGGTCTCACGTGTGAGGAGCCAGGTTGGCCGCGATAAAGTTATTCTGGGTTTATCGGGCGGCGTCGATTCGTCTGTTACGGCGGCGCTTCTTTCGCGGGCGCTCGGGAAACAGCTCCACTGTATTTTTGTGAACAATGGGCTCCTGCGCAAGGACGAAGAAAAGCAGGTGTATGAAGCTTTCCGCGGAAAGCTCAATCTCAACTTAAAAGTGGTGCGCGCGGAAGATATTTTCTTAAAGAAATTAAAAGGCGTCGTGGACCCCGAGAAAAAAAGAAAGATCATCGGCAACGAATTTGTGTATTGCTTTGAACGCGAAGCCAAGAGAATAAAAGGCGCCAAGTTTCTGGCGCAGGGGACACTTTACCCCGACGTTATCGAGAGCCGTTCGGCATTCGGGGGACCCACGGCCATCATTAAGACTCATCACAACGTCGGCGGCTTGCCTGAAAAAATGAAATTGAAATTGATAGAACCTTTGCGTGAGCTTTTTAAGGACGAGGCAAGGGAGCTAGGCATGAAATTAGGGTTACCGGTGTCTTTTATTCAGCGCCATCCTTTTCCGGGTCCGGGCTTAGCGGTCCGCGTACTGGGGGATATCACAAAGGAGCGCCTCGATATTTTACGTGAAGCCGATGCGCGTTTCATCGAAGTCATCCGCAAAGCGGGACTGTACGAAAAAATATGGCAGGCCTTCGCCGTGCTTTTACCTGTGAAAAGCGTCGGTGTTATGGGAGATGAGAGAACTTACGATAACGTGGTGGCTCTGCGTGCTGTCACAAGCGTTGACGGCATGACGGCAGATTGGTTTAAGATGCCGTATGATGCGCTCAACAAAGCATCGAATAGAATTATCAATGAAGTAAAGGGTGTAAACCGGGTGGTGTACGACATTTCGTCCAAGCCGCCGGCAACGATTGAGTGGGAATAACCGCCGGGGCCTGTCAAAGGGCGAGGTCTATTTGTCCTCGCCGTCTATTAGCGGCTCCGGGCAAATAGAGCATTCCCTTCGCCACCCGTCGGGTTCTCTTTGTTTTAATAGAACTCTCATTAGCGAATGGTCTAGGACCCCGGAAGTGGTCCTTGGGGGCGCGTTTGAGATTGGCGAGCCATGGAAACCTACTCTTACACACGAGCCAATCTCAACCGAGCGAGAGATTTCCTCGGAGGGGAAATCCGAGCGTCGACCCAAAGGACTACTTCCGGGGTCCGGGACCTGGCAAGGGTGCCTACGAGCCAGGCTCCGTCGGGAGTGTTAGGCTATATAGTTGCATGAGCACAGCCATTGCAGTAACCGCCGGGGCCTGGCTCGGGCGCGCCCTATTTGTCCTCGCCCTTACGGGCTCCGGGCAAATAGGGACCGTGCCCTCGCCACCCGTCGGATAATATGTGTTTAGTGTTAAATCAGCCGAGAGTCGGCGAAACTTATGTTCAAGGTGACGACGCATGAAGGGGGCAGACCGGACAAGACCCATTACAGTAACAGCAGTTAAACGGAGGTAATAAATGAAGTCATATATAAAGTTAGTCATGTTGGCAGTTGTGGTTTCGATGTTTGGTTTTAATGCGTATGCGGAAAATGTGGCACAAATGTCGCCTGAAAAACAGGCGATGATGGAAAAGATGAAAAAGGCGATGTCGCCCAATGAAAACCACCAGACTTTTGCGCCTCTTGCCGGCAAGTGGACCTACGCGGCCCAGTGCTGGATGGATCCGAGCGGCAAGGCCGAAGAAACGACTGGCACAGCAGAGAACACGCTCATTTACGGCGGTCGTTTCCTGAAATCCGACGTGAAGGGCACCTGGATGGGCGAGCCTTTCGACGGCACCGGCACTCTTGGGTACGACAACGTCAAAGCCGAATTTGTTTCCACATGGCTCGACAGCATGGCTACCGGGATCATGGTCACGACCGGTCAATATGACGCGGCGACAAAGACTTTCAAACTTGCCGGAACCTGCGGATGTCCGTTGACGGGTGAGAAGAATCGACCGATGCGCACTGAGTGGACAGTTG
>JAHFFI010000035.1:0-5461 GCA_023248025.1 Candidatus Omnitrophota bacterium | reverse complement strand
CCACAACACCTATACTAGCTACACCAACGACAAAGACGGTAAAGAAATAAAAGCAATGGAAATTAACTATACCCGCGCTTCATAATTTATGATTATACCCGACCAAACGCTGAGAACGTTTTTCTCAAACGAAAAGGGTGAGCTGCCGTCATTCATCCACGGCGTGGACGATTACGTGCACGTGAAGATGGTTTATCTGAAAGGCCGGCTCGACCACTCGGCGTCGTCGGAAATGGAATATTTCTTCATCAAAGCGCAGAAAAATCCAGGGCAGCTCAATAAAGATGTTTTGCTGGATTTTCGCAAAGTTGAAGAAATAGACACGTCCTCTATCGCTCAGCTCCTCAAGATACTGGCACTCTTGAAGAAAAACCAGCATCGTCTCGGGCTTTTCAATGTGCCCGAGCGCATGCTGAGTCAGCTTGAGGTACTTAAACTCGAAAACGTATTCCAAGTATTCAGCTCCAATACGGAAGCCCTTCTTGAGGTCTTGCGTTGGAGCCAGGAATGGAAATAAGCGGACCCATTCCAAGATTCACTTTACAGGTAACCGACAGGGCCTGGCTCGGGCGCGCCCTATTTGTCCTCGCCCACGGGCTCCGGGCAAATAGGGACCGCACCACTCGCCACCCGTCGGATTCTCTTGGTCTTAAAATGAGCGCTTGATTAAACCAGTATTACCCGGCGGGTGGCGAAGGGGAAGGTCTATTTGCCCGGAGCCGCTAATAGACGGCGAGGACAAATAGGCCTTCTCCTTCGACAGACCCTGCCGGTTAGGTTTGTTTAATGGAGCCCAAGGACCACTTCCGGGGTCCGGGAACTGGCGAAACTTATGTTCGAGGCCATGGCGCTTGAGCTGGTATGATGACACTGGAATGATTGTATAGGAATTCTATGAAGCAGGATTTTGTCCATCTGCACGTCCACACCAAGTATTCACTGCTAGACTCGGTGTGTCACATCGAGCCGTTGGTGCAGACGGCCAAAGAATTTGGCATGACGGCGCTGGCCATGACGGACAACGGCAACCTATTCGGTGCCATCGATTTCTACAACGCCTGCACCAAGGTCGGCATCAAACCTATCATCGGAGCCGAAGTGTATGTGGCTCCCGAGAGCCGCTTTGAACGCTCGACCCATGGCCTGCCCGGCGCATCTTATCCGCTTGTACTTTTATGCAAGGACGACACCGGCTACCGCAACCTCATAGAGCTTGTAAGCATCGGTTATCTCGAAGGATTCTATTATCGTCCCCGTGTCGACAAGGAAGTGCTGCGCAAATTCTCGAAAGGCCTAATCTGTCTTTCGGGGGGTTTGCGCGCCGAGATACCGCATCTTCTCAATATTAACCAGGTGGAAAAGGCAAAACAGGCCGCAAAAGAATATGAGGGTATTTTTGGAAAATACAATTATTACATCGAGATCATCCACAGCGGTTTAAGAGAGCAGGAGAGGGTCAATCTCGAGCTCATCAAGCTCGCGCGGGAGCTTGAGCTTGATCTCGTGGCCGCGAACGACGTGCATTATCTCAAAAAAGAATTCGCGCGTCCGCACGAGATCCTGACCTGTATCCTAACGCAGACGACGCTTGAAGACCCGGGCCGCGGCCGCATCCAAACAGACGAATTTTATTTCAAAAGTCCCAAAGAAATGATCGATGAATTCACCGACGTGCCGGAAGCCGTGGCCAATACGGTAAAGATTGCCGATCTCTGCGACCTCAAGCTCGATTTCTCAAAAACACATGTGCCTCAATTCGTTCAGCCTAAAGGAAAAACTCAAGCATCCTACTTAAGAGAGCTTGTTGAGGAGGGTTTAAAAACGCGCTACGGCAGCAAAGTTGAGACGCTTCGCGCACGCATCGAGCATGAGCTGTCCGTTATCCATAAAAGCGGTTACACAAGCTATTTTCTTATCGTGTGGGACTTCGTGCATTTTGCAAAACAACGGGGTATTCCGGTGGGGCCGGGCCGCGGTTCGGCGGCGGGCAGTGTGGTCAGCTATGCTTTGGGCATCACGGATATTGATCCTTTGCCGTATGACCTGCTGTTCGAAAGGTTCTTAAATCCTGATCGCGTCACGATGCCGGATATTGACATCGACTTTTGTTACGAACGCCGGGATGAAGTGATCCAATACGTGACGGAAAAATATTCGAAAGATAATGTGGCGCAGATCATTACCTTTGGGACCATGATGGCTAAGGCCGTCATTCGTGACGTGGGACGCGTGATGGCGATGCCTTATGCGGAAGTTGACCACATAGCGAAGCTTATTCCGCAGGAGCTTGAAATCACGATCGATAGCGCACTGGAGCGGGAAGACGAATTAAAACAGCTTTACAAGAGTAATCCGCAAGTCAAGGACCTCATCGATACCTCGCGCGTCCTGGAAGGTTTGACACGCCACGCGTCGACTCATGCGGCCGGCGTCGTGATCAGCGAGCGCCCGCTAAAAGAGCATGTGCCTTTGTTTAAAACAGGGGACGGACAGATCTCCACGATGTACTCGATGGAAAGTCTGGAAAAGATAGGGCTTCTTAAAATGGATTTTTTAGGTCTTCGCACGCTCACCGTCATCGACGATACGCTCAAAATCATCAAGCGTATCCAGAAAAAGGACGTCGACTGGTACAGCATTCCGCTCAACGATACCAAGACATTCGATCTCCTGCAAAAAGCGCAGTCCATGGGCATATTTCAACTTGAAAGTTCGGGCATGCGCGACATCTTAAAAAAATTAAAACCCGACAAGTTCGAAGACATTATCGCAATTCTCGCGCTGTATCGTCCGGGCCCCATCGGTTCGGGCATGGTGGACGAATTTATCAAAAGAAAACACGGCGCCATTCCCATCAGCTATGACCACCCTCTCCTGGAATCGATACTGAAAGACACCTACGGAATTATTGTTTTTCAAGAGCAGATCATGAAGATCGTAAACGTCCTGGCTGGATTTTCACTGGCCGGGGCCGATAGCCTGCGGCGTGCCATCTCGAAGAAAAAAGAAGACGTTATGAAAGAAGTTCGGGAAGATTTCGTGTCAGGCTGCCTCACCAACAAGATCGACCAAAGAATTGCGGACAAGATATTTAATTTTATTACGCATTTTGCGGGTTACGGTTTCAACAAAAGTCATTCGGCGGCCTACGCCATGATCTCCTACCGCACAGCGTATCTGAAAGCCAATTTTCCTGTTGAGTTCATGACAGCGCTGCTCTCCAGCGAAAAAGACAATCAGGACAAGGTCGTTCTTTACATCGATGAAGCCAAGCGTTTGGGCTTAAAAGTTCTGCCGCCCGATGTGAATGAAAGTTTTCCGCAGTTCACCGTCGTGAGCGCAGATGCCATCCGCTTTGGTTTGTCCGCCGTAAAGAACGTGGGGCAGACCGCCATCGATGCTATTATCCAGGGCCGCATTAAACGCAATCGCTTTAAGTCATTCCATGATCTCATAGAACATGTCGACCTTCGAGTCGTGAATAAAAAAGTTCTGGAGAGTCTTATCAAATGTGGCGCATTTGATTCCACGGGTGTTTACCGCTCGAGACTTTTTTCCATGCTCGAAACAGCGCTCTCCTCAGCCGGTGAATTGCAGAAAGACCGCGTCGCGGGGCAGCTTAGTTTTTTTGATACGGGTGAAGGACAAGGTGCTTTCAAGAAAAATTATGAAATGCCGGAACTTCCGGAGTGGCCGGAGAGCCAGCTTCTTTTAAATGAAAAAGAAATGCTGGGATTCTATGTGACAGGGCATCCTTTGACGCGTTATGCTCGGATGCTCAAAACGTATTCCAGTTGTTCCACGAGCGGTCTCGTCAAGCGCCGCGATGGGGAAGAGGTGACGCTGGGGGGTCTCGTGAATAAACTGAAATTCACCGTCACTAAAAAGAACAATGAAAAAATGGCTATCGTGACCTTGGAAGACCAGGAGGGCTCGATAGACGCGCTGGTATTTCCCAGGACCTTTAAGGACTTTGGGCAGTATTTGACGCAAGATGCCATTCTTTTTATGAAGGGCAAACTGGATAAAAAAGAGCAGGACCCGAAACTTTTAGTGTCTGAAATCACACCTATTTCCGAGGCGCCCAAAAAACTGACCCGGAGTATCAAAATATCACTCACTGAAGACACTCGTAAGGATGAGCTCCTGAAGGGAGTCCAGGAAGTGCTTCAAAAATATCCCGGTAATATCCCCGTTTATCTGCGTTTTATAGGCAAAGACAACCGTTTGGCCGAGCTTTTGGTGGATAGAGGCCTTTTTGTCTCTCCCAGCGAGGAATTCCTCGATTCACTGCAAAGTCTAGTCGGCGAAAACTCCATTAATTTAGTTTAGCTGAATTAAATTGACGCCTAAGTCCTTGTTTGATAATATCATACAGAAATTCCCCCAAGGATCGAGGAGGCTAGCGTGGCAATTACAAAAAAAGACATAGTCCTGAAGATCGCGAATGAGACCGGTATCAAGCAGGTAGACGTAAAGCATGTTGTCCAAAGCACTTTGGACAAAATTACCGAGTTTCTATCGCAAGGCAACACTGTAGAACTGCGTAATTTCGGTATCTTCAAGGTAAAATCCCGCCGCGGACGCCTTGGACGCAATCCCCGCACCGGTCAGGAAGTCCCCGTACCCCCGAAAAAAGTAGTTGTTTTTAAACCGGGGCTCATCATGAAACGGGACATAAAGTAATCCTAATAGTTTCGCATTAAAATGAAATTTCAACGCTTGAGAGGCACGCACGATATTTTCGGCAAGGATGCCGGATTGTTTTGTTTTGCGGAAGCGGCCGCGCGTAATGTTTTCGGGAACTTTGGCTTTCAAGAGATGCGCACCCCAGTGCTTGAAGAAAAAAACCTTTTTACGCACGCGCTTGGCACCGAAACAGACGTTGTTCAGAAAGAAATGTATGAATTCCAGGACCGTTCGAAAACTTTTGTCGCGATGCGTCCAGAAGGCACGGCGGGAATTGTGCGCGCTTACATCGAAAATGAGCTGGATAAAGCTCAAGGTCTTGCGAAGTTATTTTATATCGGGTCCATGTTCCGCAGTGAGCGTCCTCAGGCGGGACGCCTGCGCCAGTTTCACCAGATAGGCGTGGAGATACTGGGTTCCTCAAGTCCGCTGGCTGATTTTGAAGCGATTTTTTCCCTGTGTTGTTTTCTCGATAGCGTCGGCGTCAGCGATTTTCATCTTAAATTAAATAATCTTGGGTCATTCGAGGAGCGAGGAGTTTTTAAAGAAGCACTCAAGAAATATTTTGAGCCGAAGAAATCCAAGTTGTGCGAAGACTGCCGGAGAAGACTGGAAAAAAATGTTTTTCGTGTGCTGGACTGCAAAGTTGAAACCTGCCGGGTTGTTATCAAGAATTCTCCTGCTTTGAGCGGCGTTCTCGGTGAAGATAGTCGCGGTCATTATGAGCGCGTGAAAGAATTTCTTGGATTTATGGGTATAGCTTTCTCAGAGG
>JAHFFI010000034.1 GCA_023248025.1 Candidatus Omnitrophota bacterium | reverse complement strand
CTTTTCAGTAAACCATATAAAGCTTGGGAAGCCAGCCACACCATAATCCATACGCTTTAACGCATAATTTTCTATTTTGTAAGCCGTATAAACCCAGAAACTGTGTGGCTTATTGTCAGTGCCATTATCCCAATATAGCGAGCAAAGAATTAATTCGGGCTTTCCGTCAGAATCCAGGTTGGTAAAATCACTTGGTGCGAATCCATATGTTTCAATGTCCAATCTTTGAAAAATTCCTGGCATCGTTTGGAATAAGATAATGCCACTATCCACTGGAATGCCGTTCCCTCCATAGCTTGCGTGAACAACGACATCATCTAAACCATTCTTGTCGATATCCGCGGACCAGATCTCACTTAGATCGGAGTATTTAGCATCTTTGTTGAGCTCCAGGATAGCTCGCTCATTATAGAAGAATCGATAAATGGGCTCAAACGACGAATTGAACCATTTTTTTCCACGCCTTTTAACGATAAGCGTCTTCGAGATATGGATCTTTTTTTCGCCCACTTCAAAAACTTTGAACGACTCAGACCTACCCAATTTTGCCTTTGATTCTGGACGATAATCGTCTGGGATAGCCATGGCCAGTGGCGTCGTAAACGCCACCCCCATTATTAAGGATACACACGTGACTACTCTTTTAATTACTTCCACTTACAACCTCCACCGATGATCTTCTATAGGACCGAACATTTTTATCACATTTTACCCATAGCTGATCCTTTTCTTCCTTCACAATGACACCCTCGGATCGAATACCACAGTAAATTGTTCCGTCCGGACCCGTTTCAGAAGTGTGCACGATACATTTTATTCCTTCCAGTGATTTTTTTGGTTTGCTCCGAAAGGCCTCCCTTATTACACCCAAAACGTTAAATTTAATTTTTTACGAAATTTTTCATCATAAATTTTATATCTAAACTAATAAACTTTCTGCTAATCGCTGTCTGCTTCTCTCTAAGGCTGTTTCATAAATTTCACGTGCATATAATTTCGCTTGCTGCGATTTCCATACACAGTAAAAATTCTGAATAATCTCAAACATATCACAATATTTTCTAATGTCTCTTTTGAGCAGCTTGCCTTTACAATCCTGCGTTAAATTATCATCGAGCCAATGCCTAGTTCTAATTTTTTTAGAATTTCTAAAAAGAACCCACAAAAACATGTAAAACCTCTCCATATCATTTGGATGCCAGGTCTGAGGGAATGCCGCAATCCATTGTCTATACCAAGTAACACATGAAGTAGGCATATCTATCATGTCTTATCCTTTCGGCAGGGACCTGTGGTCTATTATTAGCCGTGCAAATTATCCGGTGCGTGTTGTATTGCTACTGATTTAACCATTGCTGATACTTCTGATAGAGACATGCTCAAAATTGGTGACACAGTATTTATCTCAACTCTGTTGATATCGCGAAATAGCGTAGAAAACTCAGATGCTAAAACAATGGACTTAATATCTAAAGCATCGCATATAGTTTTTCCAAGAGCAAATACCGCTTGGCCTTTGCCAAAACTGGTATTTTTTTCATACTCAAGAAAAATCTCAACTGGTTGCTTGAAATCTGAGAGGAATAATAGCAACACATTTTTATTAAAATTATTGGCAAGCTCTGGATCATTGTCGTAGTGTCCTAAAATTGTATTTGTCATAATATAAATACCGCACGCAACAAGTTTGCCCCATAAATGCCTCGCCTTCTCATTATCAAGTGGTTTTTCTGGAACGGATGTCTTATAAATAAGAAAAGCTTTGGGAAACACTTCCGTATAAATTCTGTCCTTTAGAACCACGTAAATACAGGTCGCTCTTTTTTTCCATTCCGGAATATTTGATGCGAATAAAACATCTATACCTTTTTTGTAATCTCCGTTCGCTTTTATGTCTAATTTTTTGGCTTGTTCTTTTTCATTATGAGCTTGTATTGAAAAAGATTGATATACGTTATCTTTTTTGACTACCGGCTCACCATCCAATGACGTTTGGCCATCAATAGTTTTAAGAATACTTTGAACCTGCTTATGATGATCTAGTGGCCGTTTAAAATTTTTCCCAAGAATGTGTGGCAATACCTTATTCGCTATCTTCTCCCCCAAAGAACCCCCTATTCTCTCCCTCATAAGGTCGGGTATCGCATGAGGAAAAGTTTTATCAAATTCATTTGTTCCTCGTACAAATGATACGGAGCAAAAAATCTTATGATAATCATGCATTTTAAAGCCGCTTGGAGCAACTCTTGAACGCCTAGGATGAAACATGTCAAAATACAAAAGATCCCAGCGACGACTTCGCATGCTTACCGATTCATAGATATCGAGATGTCTCCCATAACCGGTAGAGTATAATGAACCCAGTCGATGAAAAAAAATCACAGGGCTGAGCATCCCTAAGTATTTCAACTCACCTGAGGGCCCATTCACGGGAATGGGGTTCTCCATACATCGCCCATACACACCTTTTCCGCCCTGAATCTTATCGCAACCATTGCTAGCTAATCTTATTTTTCCTGCATCTGGAAATTTTTCAAAGCAACCATTGATCCATGCATGAACTTCCCTGGCCTGCTCCTCTTCACTTTCATCAGTATGTCTACTGCTGAATAGAAAATTAAATATTCCCATTTGACACCCTTATTTGGTGGCTAATAATACGCATGCGGCTAAGTGATGCATATACTTTTTATATGATTAGTACACATATGGGGACACATCACTAAATTCTTTTAGAAAGACCTACTTTTTAAAGCAATTTAGTGCTATGTCCCCAATTTCAAATCGCAAGCTTCTTGAACAAATCCTCGAGATCGCGCGCCTTAGTAAGGTTTCTCTTGGTGTGGACGTCTTTCATGGCCTTGAGAGTGGTCTTGTTGGGCATGACTAAATTCTACCCCAATGGGTCTAAATATAAAACTTAAACTACGTGGTGCCCTTCCCGGGCCAAAACCGCTTCCTGTATCCTTTTATTCTCCGGGGTCGATATCCCAAGCTCCTCCCCAAAACGGCGGATGGCGCCGTTCAGTGCGCCAATTTCGGTCCTTTTGCCCCTCTTGAGGTCCTGCAGCATGGAAGGGTAGTGCGCGGCAGTGCTGGGAATGAGCTTTTCTTTTAAAAGCTGGATGAAGTCATGGTACCCCGGCGGGTCGAGCTTGATGCCCTTCTTTGAACCTACCGCATAACACTCCTCCACCACGCGTTCCATCGCCTTCCGCGTGTCCTCGAACTCCAGGATCTTCCCGTAGGGCATCTCATGCAGACTGCAGATGCCGTTCAGCGCGCAGTTGTAGATCACCTTCGACCAAATATAGGTCAGGATATTCGGAACCGGCTGGGCCGGGACCTTCGCCAAAGAAAGAATGCGCGCGGCCTGGAAGGCGCCGAGCCGCGTCTCGACCCCCGGTAGCTCGCCGATGCGCACGTCATCCGCGCTCACCGTCACCTTAACGATGCCGGGTTCAAGGTCCACGCCGAATATCACTCGCCCAACAAGATAGTTCTCGGGTTTTACCCCTTTTTCAAGGATAATCTCGATATTTCCCAAGCCGTTCTGGAAAGAAATGAGCGTTGTCTTTTCGCCCAGGAATGGAAGCACTTCATCCATAGCCTTCGCGGTGTCATAGGACTTTACGGTAAGAAGAACGAGGTCGAAATCTTTTTTGGGGAGTTCGGAAACGGAACGATAACACTGAAATGCCTTGATGCGGTAGTCGCCCCAGATTCCGGTGATGACTAGGCCCTGTTTCCGGACGGCATCCAGATGCCAGTCGCGGCCCACAAGCGACACATCATGCCCCATGCGCGCGAGAAATCCGCCGAGGACACTGCCGATACCACCTGCGCCGAACACTAAGATATTCATGAGAGAGTGGTAAGTGGTACGGGTGAAAAGCAGGTCGGTGGTAAGTGGTAAGAATGCCTCATTCGGAAAGACGCCGCTGAAGAGCGGAAAGCATGCGCCCTACTTCATCACATTTGGAGGATAGGTGATTAAAATCACCTTCTGTGAGATAAATCAGGTCTTTCGCTAACAGTAGGTGATACTTCGTTTCTTCGAGAGAACAATCTGCAATATTCAGATAACGAAGAAATTCTTTATTACCCTTCTTTTTGTACCCTTCTACTATGTTTGTGGGTATCGAGCTTGATGCGCGCCGAATTTGAGAGACTAAACCAAATTTTTCATCTGCAGGAAATGATTTAGAGGTTTTGTATACTTCTAGGACCAGTTCGTGGGATTTCTGCCAGACAACCAGATCTCGGAACGTTTTTACACTATTTGACATTCCTACCACTTACCACCACACTTTTTTTGAGTGGATACCACTTACCACTAAACTTAAATCCCCGCTTTCTTATATCTTGTCTTATCGAAAACTCCCGCGGCAAAGAACGCCTTCTTTCTTTCCACGCATTTATTGCATTCGCCGCAGTGCTCATAGCCTTTCGGATTGAGGCAGGAAAAGGTAGATTCGAGCGGAAGTTTTTTTCCGAGGGCGATCACGTCCTCTTTTCTCATCTTCTGGAAGGGCGCTTTCACCTCGAGCTTGTGATTTAAACCGGCCGAAAGCACCTCTGACATCTTTTTCAGGAACGGTTTTGTGCTATCGGGAAAAGGATTGCCCCGAAGGATGCCGATCTCGATAGAGGTGATTCCCTTCATCGAAGCGTAGACAGCCGTTTTTGCAAGAAGGACAATATTACGGCCCGGAAGATACACGGAACTGTCTTGTGATTTTGAACCGGGCGTATGGATGCCGGTGATGCTCCAGTGATTGTCGTACACATCACGCATATTCAGATCGAGTATGACCAGCGGTTTCAGATTATTTTGTTTCAGGCCGCGGAGGAAATTCTTGAGACAGACGAGCTCCGTGTCTTCCCAGCGAAGATGGTTCCGCACATACACCGGTGTCACGCGGTCGTAGCGGCCGAGCGCGTCATTTACGAGGACTGCGCTTTCGATGCCACCAGAGACTAGTACGCATGCACTGTTCATGAGGAGGCCTCGTCTTCGATGTGGTGGCGGATATTCTTTCCTTCCACGATGAAGATCACGTCTTCGCAGATATTCGTCGCGTGGTCGGCGATGCGTTCGAGATTGCGGCTCACGAGAATAAGGTCCACGGCGCGGGTGATGCTTTTTGGGTCTTCCATCATATAAGTCAAAAGTTCGCGGAACACTTGGTCGTTCAAACGATCGACTTCATCGTCGTCCCTGCAGACCTGATGCGCGAGCTTCGCGTCCTCGTGCACGAAGGCTTCGATGCTGCTCTTGACCATTTTCTGCGCCAAAAGTGCCATCTGGGGAATATCGATAAGAGGTTTGAGGGGCGGTTCTTTTAAAAGAAACAGGACGGTCTCAGAAATATTCACGGCCTGGTCAGCCACACGCTCGAGGTCATTGTTGATCTTAAGAATAGCTGTTAAAAGCCGGAGATCTCCCGCGATAGGCTGGCGAAGCGCGAAAAGGCGCAGCACTTCTTCTTCGATCTCGATTTCGGTATGATTGACCGTGTCTTCGAGGGCGAAAACCTTGTCGGTGAGCTCTTTCTTGCGCTCGACGAGCGCCTTGGCGGCAAGACCGATCATTTCCTGGGCCGTGTCGGCCATCTGCAACAGCTTCTGCCGCAGGTCCTTCAATTCATCGTCAAAATGGCGCTCCATAACCTCTGAGTATAACACAGGACGCAGGTAGCGCCTTCTCCTCCGGGCCGGGACCAGGGGGTCCCGCTCCCTCCGGAGAAGACACTACCTGCGTCTAAATTTATCCTGATCGACCGGCGCAGTTATTTAGGTAGGATGATAGTAAAGGTAGAGCCTTCTCCGAGGGTGCTTTCGACTTCGATCCTTCCGCCATGGCGTTCGATGATATGTTTGGCGATGGAAAGGCCGAGGCCAGAGCCGCCGGTTTCGCGCGAGCGGCTCTTGTCGGAACGGTAGAAGCGTTCAAAGATGCGCCCCAGGTCTTGCGGCGCGATGCCGATGCCTGTATCGGTGACAGAAATATGGGTGCCGTCCGAGTCACGAGAGGCTCTCACGAGCACGCGACCGTCCTTTTGATTGTATTTAACCGCATTGTCGAGGAGATTCGTGAGCGCGCGTTCCAAGGAAGAGGTTTCCGCCATCACCGAAAGGCCCTCCGCGGCCTCCGAAGAAAAACTCAGGTGATTCTCTTTCAAGCGCGGCGAAAAAAGTTCCCCCGTCTTCTTGAGAAGCGCTGAAACCTTTACTGATCCAAGACGCAAGGGTTCTTTAGAGGATTCCAAACGCGAAAGCAAAAGAAGGTCCTCGATCATCGCGCTTAATTTGAGCGACTGCTCCTCGATGATATTGAGAAACTTCATCCGGTTCTCCGGGTCCTCGAGCCCCCCTTCTTTCAACGTCTCGACGAAACCAAGGATGGAAGTAAGCGGTGTCTTAAGTTCATGCGACACATTCGCGACGAACTCCGAACGCAGGCGATCGAATTGTTTGAGCGAGGTGATGTCGCGGAATACGGCGACCATGCCGAGAAAATCCGTGCCGGTCGACACCGGAGACACCTGGATCTCAAACACAGAGCCCGAAAGGGTCGCTTCATGCTCACGGCGCGCGGCCTGGCGCTTGGTCAGCGCTTCCTGGATCATTTCATTGATGTCCGAGTCGCGGAACATCTCCCAGAAAAAATGTCCCGTCGCGGCGCTTTTTTCAAACCCGAAGGCATGTGAGAGCGCGGAATTGATGAGAAGGATCTTCTGTTCGACGTCCACAACGAGCACGCCCTCTGTCATGCTCTCGAGAATGGCGAGAATGCGGTTGCGTTCCTCGATAGCGGTCTGGGAGCGTTCCTCTAGACGCGAAGCCAGCGTCTGGATATCGGAAAGAAGGGAATGATAAGGCTCTTTAGAGGTCAGAAATGTCTGCGGTTCGCGGCCTTGCGCGAGCGCGCGAGCGATCTCCGCGATCTTCCGAAGCTCCTGCGCGCCGGAGAAGAACAAGCTCAGGCGTCCCCGTCCGTCTCGACGAAACGGTAGCCGGAACCGCGCACCGTCTCGATCAAGTCACGGTGCTTGCCGAGCTTCTGCCGGATACTGCGCATGTGCACGTCCACGGTGCGGTCCACCACGAAGGCCTGACCTTCCCAGACGCTGGAAAGAAGCTGGTCGCGCGAGAAAACCTTGCCGCGGTTCTCCATCAAAAAACCCAGCATCTGGAACTCCAGCTTCGTGAGGCTCACCGGTTTTCCATTCACGGTGAAACTGTGGCGCTCACGGTCGATGGTAAGCCCATTGGCCTTGAGGACGATCGACTCTTCCTTCTTGGCTTCTTTGTTGCGGAAAATATTCTTCACGCGCGCGGAAAGTACCTTCACGCTGAACGGTTTGGTGATGTAATCGGTGGCCCCCAGCTCCAGACCCAGTATCTGATCAAGCTCCGAGCTTTTCGCGGTGAGCATCAGGATGGGGATATTTTTTGTGTCCTTATTTCCACGGAGTATCTTGCACACCTCGAGACCGTCCATCCCGGGAAGCATGAGATCGAGAAGGATAAGATCGGGTTTTTTGGAACGGGCCGCCTCGAGCCCCTCTTCCCCGGTCTTCGCGACGATCACCTGATGGCCTTCGCGTTCCAGATTGTATTGAAGGAGCTTCAGGATATCTTTTTCGTCGTCTATCGCGAGGATGAGTTTTTTGGACAAGGCTATTTCTTTGTTTTGGGTTTTTCGGCGAGCACGGGTTTTACGATATCGCGGATAACTTTCTGGATCTCATCGACACTCTTCGTGGCGTCGACCGTCTGGAAATCAAATTCCTTTGAAAGTTTGTTGTACTGGTCTATTAAGGCTGACTGGTAGTTCACAAAACTGTCGAACAGATCCTGCCCCATATGCATGTCCATGCCGGCTTCCCAATAATTCATACCGCCGCCTTCGATGGCGCGCGGGATGAGCGTCTCAATATCGATCTTCATGTATACAGTGAGGTCGGGCACCAGCGCGAAGCTGAAAAGGTTCCGTATCCACTGGGTGTCGGCGTCGCGCACCACGTCACGCGCGATAGCCGTAAAGACATAACGGTCGGAGAGCACAATATGACCCGAGCGCAGCGCCGGGAGGATAAGGTTCTCGAAACGATCCGCGAAATCGGTGGCGTAAAGCATCGTGAACGTCGTGCGGTCCATGGTATTGCCGGATTTCGCGAGTTCGATAGACTTGTGCATGAGGTTCGAGCGCGCCCAGCCGGTCTCGACCACGGCATACCCCCGCACTTCCAGCCAATTCTTCAAAAGGCTCACCTGCGTCGAACGGCCGGAGCCGTCCGTGCCTTCGATGGCGATCAGCTTCCCTTTTTTCTGGAGAGGCTTAAGATATGGTAAATTTTCGCCAAAATACTTTGGCTCGTCTGGCATAGATCGTCCTTTTTTTGGAATAACCCTTCAAAGCCGCGCTCACCTGCTCGCGCACGATGTCCTGCTGGTCGTGTATCTCGTCGGTTGCGTTCACAACCGTCAACCCGAACTCATCGACCATCTTCTTATACTGGTCCATGATACGGCCCTGGAATATCTTGAATGATTCGCGCGTGTCATTGTGCAGCCCGAGGTCCATGCCGGCCTCGTGGAATTTTATCTCGGCGCGGTTGGAAAGGATGCGGTCGCAGGCGATCTGGATGGGCACGTCGAAATAAAAACTGATGTCGGGTTTCACGGCGAAACTGTAGAGGTCACGCACCCAGTTGGGTGAGACGCCGCGCACCACATCTCGCGCGAAGGCCGTATACGCATAGCGGTCGGCCAAGACGATCATGCCAGCCTTGAGCGGCGGGATGATCTGGTAATTCAAACGGTCGGCAAAATCGGTCGCGTGTAAAAGGCTGAAGGTAGTCGGCGTAAGAAGGTTCTTTTTCTTCGCTTCGCGCGTGGTCTCTTTCACGAGCTCCGAACTGTTCCATTCGGTATAGAACACCGAATAGCCCTCGGCCTCCAACCACTTCTTTAAAAGGTCGATCTGCGTGCTCTTTCCGGAACCGTCGACACCTTCGACGATAAAGAGCTTGCCCGGATAACCGTGCTTTTTTTCGAATACTTTCATCGTATTTTCCCCGCACGAATTTTACCACTCCGGGCCCGCAAAAGGGATTTCCTATTTTTATCCATATAATCGAGTATCAACCCTTCCCGGATGCCCTGCTTTGAGATGGTGATGCGGTCCATCGCCAAAAGCCGCATCAACGTCCTCACCAGGATGCTCCCCGCGAGGATGATATCAGCGCGCTTGGAGTCCAGCCCCGGGAAATTAAGCCTCTCCTTGAGAGATAAACCGGTGATCTTTTCGTGGATCTCTTCGAGGCGCTTTCTCTGGAGTACAAAATGATGCACGAGCTTCAGCCGTTTCGAATATTCATCCTCATAGGCCATAGAACCCAGATTGATCATCGTGCCCGCCGTGCCGATCACTTTAACGACCTTGTGCTTGCGTATCTTCTGGACGGCATCGCCCAAGGTCTTTTCTATATGTTTCTCAAGCTTGCGCATCTGCTTCTGCGAGGGAGGATCTTTGCTTAAGAAATGGTCGGTGAGCCGCGCCACCCCAAGGGGAAAACTTTTCAAGAAATAGTGTTTTTTTCCGTCACCGACGATGAGTTCCATGCTTCCGCCGCCGATATCGATAACGAGCGTCTTCTTGCCTTTGACGTCCATGTTCGAGCGCGCGGCCAGCTCGATCAAACGGCCTTCTTCATCGCCGGAAATCGTGCGGATGCGGATCCCCGTGCGCCGGTAGACTTCGCGGATAAACTCTTTGCCATTCTTGGCATCGCGCACGGCACTCGTAGCCACACCGATAGTGCGGCTGACATGGAGTTTTTTTGCCGTCTTATGGAAGGCGCCGATCACATTCCAGGCCCGGCGCATCGAGGATTTCTTGAGCCGACGCTTCTCAAAACTGCCATCGCCCAGGCGGGTCGTGTCCTTTTCGCGGTCCAGTATCCTGAAACTCGAGTCGGGTTGTATCTCGACCACCAGCATATGGATAGAATTTGTACCAATATCAAATACCGCAATATTCATGTATCAAGTGTACCATGCTACAATTAAGGTATGGATCTTAAGGGAAAAACTGCTCTCGTCACCGGCGGAGCCAAGCGAATAGGCCGAACCATTGCCCTTGCTTTGGCTAAAAATGGCGCCCATATCGTTCTCCATTACAGTACTTCTAAAGACGAGGCTCAAAAAACCGCCACCGACATCACGGCTTTGGGCGTAAAATGTCGCCTCGTTCAGACCGACCTCTCCAAGTCCGCCGATATCGCAAAAATGGTTTCCGAACTCAAAAAAGACTCCGTCAAAATCGACGTGCTGGTGAACAGTGCTTCCCTTTACTTCAAGACGCCGCCGGAAAGCGCCGATGAGAAACAATGGGACACGCTCATGGATGTGAATCTGAAAGCCCCCTATCTCCTCTCTTTGGCTATCGGTCGGGAAATGGTCAAAGGCTCCGGCGGAAAGATCGTGAATATCGCCGATTGGAGCGGCTTCCGGCCTTATAAGGACTTCATGGCCTACTGCGCGACCAAGGGCGGGCTCATCACGCTCACAAAATCACTTGCGCGCGACTTCGCGCCGAAAGTTTCCGCCAACGCCGTGGCCCCCGGCCCGGTGCTCGCTCCTCCGGACATGGGTGAAGAGGAAAAAGCGGCCATCGCCAAGACCACCGCGCTTGGCAAGTGGGGAAAACCGGAAGACGTGGCCAATGCCGTCATTTTTCTCGTGGAAAACGATTTTGTGAATGGTATCGTACTGGTGGTTGACGGAGGAAGATCCATTGTATAAAGTCCACAAAGACATCCACTTTTGCTATGGGCACCGTCTTTTGAACTACGACGGAAAGTGCGCCCATCCCCACGGCCACAACGGCAAGATCGTCATCGCGCTCGAAGCAAAGACGCTCGACGCGCGCGGCATGGTGCACGACTTCGGAGACATTAAGGATATCGTGCAAAAATGGGTCGATCTCGAACTCGACCACAAGATGATATTAAGAAAAGACGATAATCTCGTAAAGATTCTGAAAGATCTGAAGGAACCTTACTTCTTGATGGATGAGAATCCTACCGCGGAAAATCTGGCCAAACTCGTCTTCGACTTCGCGAAATCCAAAAAGCTCCCCGTCAAATCCGTCACCTTCTGGGAAACCGTCAGCTCCTCCGCGACTTACTCCAACTAAGCTTGTGGAATAGTGCGCAACCGCGAGGCGGCCAGGGCGTAGAGCGTGAAAGCGACCAAGGTGTAAGACAGGTCGCCGATGAGGGAATTACGGAAGAACGGCAGTGCCATCGTGAAACATTCCACGAAACCCGCCCAGGTCTTGGGATACATGTGTTCAAACAGGAACACGCCCAGGTTCGACACGACAAAAAATAAGAAAGATGAGCCGAACAAAGCCAGAAGAAGCGGAAGTGCCCCCTTTTTCTCGCGTACGCTCTGCCCTATCCAGGTCACGAGAGCGAATGTCGGCCACACGAGCCAGAACAGTGGATGGAATCCGATGAAAAGGTCGCTAGCCATCATGATGATAAGCGGCACGGTGAAGGCCAGCGCCGGGCTGAGCGTCGCACCCGCGAAAAGCGCCAGCGCCGCGGTGGGCGTCACATTGTCGGGATGCGGCAGGACGCGACAAAGCACGCCAAGCGCGATAAGCGCGAGGGCAAACCAAGTCTCCGATGTGTTTTGAGAACGCCGTGTGAACTTCTGCATAGATGCCATTATATCACGATTTCCAAAAGCCTCCAGGAGCCGAAGTCGAGCGACATCTCCTCCTTGGCGTTGCGCGTGGATACGAACAAATATTGCGGGTTTTTGAGGCGCTTCAAAGGAATGCGCAGACGCAGCCGGTCCCCGTCGAAGCGATAGATGATCTTTGGGTCATTCACATTGCGCGCGCCGTCATAGACGAACATTTTATTCCCAAAGAGCTTGAACGCGATCTTCGGCATGTCTGAAAAAAGAAAGCCGCGCCTATAGCCGAACACGTAACTGCTCAAGGCCCCCATCTCATCCAACATATTCGACATCGGAATATCTATCCACAGTTCGTCGCCGAATACTTTATAGCGTACATCGCCGGACACAGCGGCGCCTTCAAAAGGATCGCTCCCATCCACCGGAACCGCCGGCGCCGACGGCACTTTCTCCACCGGGTAATCAGCAAGGTTCTCATTTTTTCGCGCGAAAGCGAGCAAAAACGTCTTCTTATAGGAAAGCTGGCTCTTATATAGAAGGATCGCTTCGCCTTTTTTCTTCAC
>JAHFFI010000033.1:5091-12505 GCA_023248025.1 Candidatus Omnitrophota bacterium | reverse complement strand
TGCAGTAACCGACAGGGCCTGGCTCGGGCGCGCCCTATTTGTCCTCGCCCTTACGGGCTCCGGGCAAATAGGGACCGTGCCCTCGCCACCCGTCGGGTTGCCTTGGTCTTAGATAGAGCACACATTAGCTAATGGTCTAGGACCCCGGAAGTGGTCCTTGGGGGCGCGTTTGAGATTGGCGAGCCATGGAAACCTACTTTTACACACGAGCCAATCTCAACCGAGCGAGAGATTTCCTCGGAGGGGAAATCCGAGCGTCGACCCAAAGGACCACTTCCGGGGTCCGGGACCCAGCAAGGGTGGATCTGAGTCAGGCTCTCTCGGAAGTGTTGCGAGGGAATCGATTCCAGGCGCCAAACGGATCGGTGATGCGGCGTACAGTTTTTGAAATCGAATATTAAAATAGGAGAAAGTCATGGAACAGATCGCATTGAAAGCACAGCTCAGGGACAATAGCGGAAACGGCTCCCGCGGTTCCAAGCATTTACGCGACAAAGGGATGATCCCGGCCGTCGTGTACCATCGCGGTGAAGGCACCGTCAATATCATTGTCCCCGACAAAGAGATCACGCGCATCATCCATGCGGCCGGCGGAGAAAATATTTTGATCAATCTCACTATCGAGAAGGACAAGAAAACAAAACCGCGGCCTGTTATCATTAAAGAAATCCAGCATCACCCGGTGAAGCGCAATATCCTTCATGTGGATTTTAATGAGATCTCCATGAACGAGAAAATTGTGGTCGACGTCGAGATCGTGGCTTTGGGTGAGCCGGTGGGTGTGAAGCAAGAAGGCGGTGTGCTCGATCATCCTTTGCGCGTTCTTAAGATTCAGTGTCTCCCAACGGACATCCCCAAACACATCGATGTGGACGTGTCGGGACTGAAACTTAACCAAAGCGTTCACGTACGCGATCTTAAGCTTTCTGAGAAGCTCAAGGTCCTGACGGACGCCGATGCATTGCTGCTTATCGTGAAACATCACGAAGAGAAGGTTGTGGACGAGACCGCAGTCGCACCGGAAGTCGAAGTTATTCGCGAGAAGAAGGAAGAAGAAGTAAAGCCCGGTGAGAAGCCCGCGGCCGAAGTTAAGCCTAAGGAAGGCGAGAAAAAATAAACGTCCGATGAAATTCGTCGTCGGGATAGGCAATCCGGGGAAAGCGTACGATTCGACCCGACATAATGTGGGTTTTGAAGCGCTTGATCTCCTGGCAGAAAAATGGGCCGACGGAAAAAAGCTGAAGTGGGTCAGAGAAGCCAAGCTGGATGCTTTGTCCGTTTCCGCAGGCAGTGATGTGCGTCTGGTAAAGCCCCAGGCATTCGTCAATAACACCGGTGAGACGGTAGCCGCACTTGTCGATAGACGCGGAGCAAGTCCGGAAGATATATTGGTGGTTTGTGACGACGTGAATCTAGCTCTGGGGAAGCTTCGGCTGAGACCTTCAGGCAGCGCCGGAGGCCATCACGGTCTTGAGTCTGTTATCGCCCAAACCGGATCGGACGGATTTCCGCGGTTGCGCATCGGGGTGGGTAATGAACAAGTGCCGAAGGATCTGACGGGTTTCGTGCTGGGGCGATTCAAAGCCAACGAGCGGGAGATAGCCGGCAAAATTTTGGAGAAAGCGGTTCTGGTATGTGAAGCATGGGCCCGCGAGGGGTATGCCGAGGCCGAGAAGCGCCTAAGCCAATTGCAGAGTAAAAAATAATAGTAAACAGGAGAAGACGAATGGGAAATTATGAAGGCGTATTTATTTTAGACCCGGACTTGGCGCAAGAGTCATCGAAAAATATCGTTACCCAGATCCAGGAGTTGATCACGAAAAACGGCGGACGCGTCGAAGGCCTGCAGGAATGGGGCAAGAAGCGGATGACCTATAAAATAAAAAAACGTCAGGACGGCAATTACGTTCTTCTGACGTTTCAAATCGATTCATTACAAGTCAAGAAGGTCGACCAGAGCCTGCGTCTGAACGATCAGGTCCTGCGGCATCTACTGGTTAATAAAAACGGATAATGAAAGTGGCCAATAGAAAGAGGTTTACCCTATGGCGTCCCTGAATAAAGTGCTCTTGATGGGAAATATCACCCGTGACCCGGAATTGCGTTATATCCCAAGCGGTTCCGCGGTGACTACATTCACGATTGCGGTCAATCGGGTCTATAAATTGCAGAGCGGCGAAAAAAAAGAAGAGACCAGCTTCGTACGCGTAGTCGTATGGGGAAAACAGGCCGAGAACTGCAAAGAATATCTTTCGAAGGGCAGCCCCATATTTGTCGAGGGACGCCTGCAGAGCCGCAGCTGGGACGGTCCCGACGGCCAGAAAAGGAACACCATCGAGGTGATTGCTGCCAACATTCAGTTCCTGCGCGGCGGCCAGAGTGCCGGGGCGGGAGCGCGCGGTGAACGCGGTGCTCCCACGGCGGATATCGCTCCGAAGGACGAAATGCCGGAGATCCAGCTCGACGAGATTTCAATGGATGAAGGCAAGGCCAGTGAAGAAGTACCGTTTTAATTTTTTAAACTAAAAAAATCAACCGGAAAGAAAGGGAAGAGCAATGGTAGAGAGAAATGAATTTGGGAAGCCAAAAAGAGATTTTATAAAGAAAAAAAAGGATGATAAGGCGAAGAAAAAGATTATTCGCAAGAAAACATGTAAGTTTTCTCCCGAAGAAATCGAGACGATTGATTATAAGGACATTAATCGTTTACGATATTTCGTGACCGAACGCGGTAAGATGATCCCGAGCCGCATGTCCGGCGCCAGCGCCAAGTCTCAGAGACACCTGGCCCGCCAGATCAAACTGGCTCGTTTCATAGCGCTTTTGCCTTACGTAGCAGAATAATAGGAGTGAGTGTCATAGACATTCAAGTAGTGCTTATTAAAGACGACCCAAAGCTTGGCAAACGCGGAGAGGTGGTAAAAGTCTCTTCGGGTTTTGCGCAGAATTTCCTTTATCCCCAAGCCAAGGCGTTACCGGCGACGCCTGCGAATTTGAAGTCGTTTCAGGCGGAACACGCCCGCCACGTGAAGGAAGAGGAAGCAGCAAAAGAGGCCGCACAGGCGCTCACAAAAAAAATAGCGCTTTTGTCCGTCACGATCGCCGTGTTGTCCGGCGAAGAAGACAAGCTTTTCGGTTCTGTGACGAATCAGGACATACAGGCCGAGCTGGAGAAACAAGGCGTCAGGCTCGACCGGAAAGCCATCCATTTGGCGGACCCGCTCAGAAAGCTCGGCAATTACGAAGTTGTGATCAAACCCCACGCGGATTTTAGCGCAAAATTAAAAGTCCAGGTCATAAAGAAAAAATGAGTCCACTCGAAGAAGCGCTTTTAAGAGAGAAAGTGCCGCCCCAGAATATTGAAGCGGAAATCGCGGTGCTGGGTTCTATGCTTTTGGACGACGATGCGATGGCGCATGCCATCGAACTTCTAGGGCCTGACTCCTTCTATAAGGAAGCGCACAAAAAAATATTCCAGACCATATCAGATTTATTTTCAAAAGGGAAGGCCGTGGATTTGGTCACCCTCACTGAAGCGCTGGACAAACAGGGACTTCTGGACGAAGTCGGCGGACCCGCGCAGCTTGCCGAACTCACCACAGCGGTTCCCACGTCCGCGAACATCGTGCATTATGCCAGGATAGTGAAAGAAAAATATATCTTAAGACATCTGATCCAGAATGCGACTAAGATCGTGGGGGATTCGTACAATTCCACGCAGGACGTCGAGTCGCTTCTCGACCGCGCCGAAAAACTTATTTTTGACATTACGAGTAAAAAATATTCAGGCGGCATCGTACCGCTTAAAGACATTATCCGTAATCAGATCGAGGCGATAGACCGTTTATACCAAAGAAAAGAACACATTACAGGTATTCCGACCGGTTTCCATGAGTTTGACACGCAAACCGCGGGTCTGCAGCCGTCGGATCTCATCATCATCGCGGCCCGTCCTTCGATGGGCAAGAGCGCTTTTATGACCTGCATCGCGGAGCACGTGGGCATGGTCGCCAAGATGCCGGTGGCTATTTTTAGCTTGGAAATGTCCAAAGAGCAGTTGATTCAGCGCATGCTGTGTTCCTGCGCAAAAGTCAACGCGCATAAGGTCCGCACGGGGTTTCTGGCACAGTCCGATTGGCCGGCGCTCACGAGTGCTGCGGCCCGGCTTTCCGAAGCACCGATCTATATCGACGATACGCCGGGCATCAGCGTATTGGAACTCAAAGCCAAAGCGCGGCGCATGAAAGCCCAATTTGACATCAAGATTCTCATTCTTGACTATTTGCAGCTCATGCAGGGTAAACCGGGTTCCGAAAGCCGTCAGCAGGAAATTTCCGATATTTCACGCTCTTTAAAGGAGCTGGCCAGGGAACTGCATGTGCCGGTGATCGCCATCAGCCAGCTCTCACGAGCCGTGGAATCGCGATCCGACCATAGACCCCAGCTTTCGGACTTGCGCGAGTCCGGCGCTATCGAGCAAGATGCCGACGTCGTTGTTCTTTTACTCAGAGAAGAATATTATAACCCTACTGAAGAAAACCGGGGCAAAGCCGAGATTATCATCGCCAAGCAGAGGAACGGTCCCGTAGGATCCCTGAATCTAGCTTTTATCCATGAACTGACGCGTTTCGAGAACGCAGAACTTACTCGTAAGGAAGAAGTAGCGTAATTAGACCTCTTGTGATAAATTAATCCCTTAAATTATGATTCGTAAAAACTCCACTATTTTGTTGATCAGCGTGTTCCTAGCCGGCGGTATTTTGTCCGCTCCGCTCGTGCGTGCCGAAGAGGCCGGAAAGATTGTCAAAGCCGTCGATCTCAAGGGTAATAAAACCGTCTCCTCACTCACGATCTTAGCTAAAGTAAAGACGCAGGTGGGTCAGCCGCTCAATTCATCCATTTTAAACGAAGATTTAAAGCGTCTTTACGGTCTGGGTTATTTTACGGACGTGCGCATTGAACAGGAAAGTCTCGGGGATGGAGTCCGTGTCGTGTTTGTGGTGTCGGAAAAACCGATCCTTTCGGACATCAAAATCGAAGGCAATCAAAAGGTCAGAACAGGCGACATTAAAAAAGAAATGCAGTCTGTCTTAGGCGATTTTCTCGACCAGAAGCGCGTCCGTGATGATCTGGACCGTGTTCGAAAAATTTATGAAAAGAAGGGTTTTTCCGAAGCCGGGGTTGATTCCGCGCTCGATATCAATCCTGACACCAATCAGGCGATACTGCGAGTGATCATCAACGAAGGCACGAAAGTGCGTATCAAGGACGTAAAAGTAGTCGGGAACGAGTCCGTGAAGACGGGTGATATC
Organism: Candidatus Omnitrophota bacterium; assembly: GCA_023248025.1. GTDB lineage: Bacteria > Omnitrophota > Gorgyraeia > 2-02-FULL-51-18 > 2-02-FULL-51-18 > JAHFFI01. The sequence continues at coordinate 7,193 of JAHFFI010000033.1, read as the reverse complement.
CATAAGGCCATGAAGACAAAAAAGGCCGCTTTCTTCGGGTGGTTCCGTTCCGGTTATCTGAAAGAAGAAGATTTGAACGAAGATCTTGAGCGCATTAAGGCGTTGTATGACGAACATGGCTTCAGCGATGTCGAGGTTACGACCCAGACCGAGCCGTTAGGGCAGACAGGCGATATTATCCTTAAGGTCAATATAAAGGAAGGTAAGAAATACCTTGTTGGAGATGTCCAGATAAAAGGTAATTCTGTGCTCAAGACTGAAGAAATCTCAAAAATTTTGAATATGACCTCCGGTAAGCCATTTTCGCGCCGCAACCTGCGTCTTGATGTTGCCGCGATACAGGATCTTTATTTTGAAAAAGGGTATCTTTCGGCACAAATCCGTTCGCAGTCTGTCTACAACGACTCTACGCAGCATGTGGACCTGAACTACACGGTGACCGAAAATGAACTCACTTTTGTGGACAAAGTGCTGATACAGGGCAACACGAAGACAAAGGACATCGTGATTCGCCGTGAATTGAGGGCGTACCCGGGCGAATCCTTTAGCGGCGCCAAGCTCAAGCGTTCCAAAGAGCGTTTGTACAATCTCGGATTTTTTGAGGATGTGCGTTTTGATACGGAATCCGGTTCCTCACCCGACAGCCGCAACCTTATTGTTTCTGTAAAGGAAACAAAAACCGGTGAATTTAGCTTTGGCGGCGGTTTTAGTTCGGTGGATTCCATCATAGGCTTTGCGCAGATACGTCAAAAGAACTTCGACTGGCAGAATTGGAAGACATTTACCGGCGCCGGCCAGGATTTCGCGATGCGTGTGGAAGCGGGAAGTGTGCGCCAAAATTACGAGCTGAGTTTCACCGAACCGTGGGTATTTGGGCATCCTTATTCTTTCGGTTTTGACGTATTCCGCAAACAGATTCAACAGTCCAATAGCGTCGGCTATTTCTTCGATCAGCGCCGCACCGGTTTTGACCTGCGTCTAGGCAAGGAATTTACGGAATACGACAAAGGTCTTCTGATGTATAAACTGGAAGAGGTCAAGATCTCGGACATTCCAACGGATTCTTCGCAGGCGCTCAGGGACGAAGTGGGCACCAATACGACCTCCAGCATGGCGCTTACACTTACACATGATGAACGCGATAACATATTTGTTCCCACCAAAGGTTTTTTTATCAGCGGTACCGGTGAAGTCGCCGGCGGACCGTTTGGCGGCGACAAGGATTTTTCGAAACTTTACGGCAGTTCGAGCGCTTATTTCAGGAATTTTGAGGAGCTTGTGCTTGAGCTTAAACTTCGCGGAGGTATTTCGGACAGCTTCAGTGACACTGAGCGCGTGCCTATTTTTGAAAGATATTTTGCGGGCGGCGCCAACACCATCCGTGGTTATCGTGAACGGCGTGTCGGTCCTCGTGACGACGTGAATGGACAACCCGTCGGCGGCCAGGCATTTTGGGTGTTTAATGCCGAAGAAAGTTTCCCGATCTTTCCGGATCTCATTAAGGGCGCGGTTTTCTTCGATACCGGCAATGTGTATGAGAGTATCGGTGATTTCGGAAGCGGCGGAACTTTTTCAGGCGTGGGTGTCGGCGTGCGCATCAAGACGCCCATAGGTCCCGTGAAGCTGGATGCCGGTTATCCGCTCGACGATGTGCCCGGTGAAAAGAAAAAGCTTCGTTTTTATTTTAATATTAGCCAAGGTTTCTAACCTTATTCTAAAATCAAAAAAGGAGCTCCAAAAATGAATAAAGTAAAACTGACAATATTAGTCATGGTATTTGCGTTGATCGCCTCGACGCATGGCAATTTTGTTCGCAGCGCGTCGGCGGCCGGCGAAAAGTTAGGCTATGTGGACCTGGCCCGTGTATTTGATGAATACCAGAAGACCAAAGAATTCGACAAATCACTGGAATCCAAAGGCGCCTCTAAACAGGCCGACCGTGAGAAGATGGTGGCCGAAGTGAAGCGTCTGCGTGACGAAGCAGAACTTCTCAACGCGAAAGCCAAGGATGACAAGCAGGCCCAGATCGATGAGAAGATCAAGCAGCTGCAGGAATTCGACCGCACGACTCGCGATGCGCTTCGTAAAGAACGGGATGCCAT
>JAHFFI010000033.1:0-5081 GCA_023248025.1 Candidatus Omnitrophota bacterium | reverse complement strand
TGAAAGAGATTGAGGTCATTATCCAGGATTTCGGAAAATCACAGGGGTATTCGTTTATTTTTAATGACCGTGTATTGGTCTTCAAGACGGAAACCGCGGATCTCACAGCCCAAGTGATTAAAACCTTGAATGACTCCTACGCCAAGAAGAAATAATGAAGCAGCCCGCACCTATAGCCTTAAACAACTCGCGGAGTTAGTCGGCGGGGAGCTTATCGGGGATCCCGGCATAACCATCACGGGTGTCGCCGGAATAAAAGAAGCAAAAAAGGGAGATATCACGTTTCTTTCGCAAACGCGGTATCTTTCTTTTTTAGGGACGACCCAAGCATCCGCGGTCATTACGTCAAAGAACGTGACCTCAGATCAAAAACCGATCATTCGTACGGCCAATCCCTCGGAAGCGTTTTCAAAATTAATCGCCGTATTTATACCTTCACGGCCGCCGCGTAAGCCCGGCATCCACCCATCAGCATTCGTAGCACCCTCCGCGATTATCGGGAAAAATGTGTATATCGGCCCGCACGCTGTGGTTGAAGACGGTGTATCGATAGCTGACAACGCTGTTATTGAAGCCAATTCGGTTATCGGAGCCGATTGCGTGATCGGCGAATCGAGTCTTATTTATTCTAATGTAACTATTCGTGAGCGTGTCGAGATCGGTAAGCGCGTGATCATTCACAGCGGCGCTGTCATCGGCAGCGACGGATTTGGCTACGAAACCGAGAATGGACTTCATCAGAAGATTTCTCATGTGGGCACGGTGCTTATTGAAGATGATGTGGAGATTGGCTCCAATACCTGCATCGACCGCGGCCGCTTCGACAAGACCTGGATAAAGCGCGGCACGAAGATCGATAATCTTGTTCAGATAGCGCACAACGTGATCATTGGCGAGAATTGTCTCATTATCGCGCAGGTCGGCATTTCCGGTTCGGTGGAACTCGGAGATCAAGTGGTGTTGGCGGGACAGTGCGGCGTCGTGGGTCATATCAAACTCGGGAATAAAGTCATGGTGGGCGCCCGCGCAGGCGTCAGTAAAGCATGGCCTGATGGCACCATTCTTCTAGGAGAGCCGGCAAGGCCCTGGTCAGAAACCAAAAGGATAGTGGTGTTGACGGCAAGATTGCCTGAACTTTTCAAAGATCTCGCTGAAATCAAAAAAAAGCTTTCTATAGAATAGCCGACCATATGACTACGCAAAGAACGATCACGAAAGATGGCGAACTCGAAGGAAGTGGCCTTCATACGGGCGCCCGCGCCGTTGTAAGCTTCAAGCCAGCCGCGCCGGAAACGGGAGTGCATTTCTTTAAATTCGGCAAACCGGTGGCGCTGAAGGCTTCTTCCAGCGTGCGTTGCACCGCGATCGGAGAAGGTGAGGACCAGATACTGACTGTGGAGCACCTACTCGCTGCGGTCATGGGTCTGGGTCTTACAGACCTTAACATAGACGTTTGCGGTCCAGAGATCCCGGGTCTTGATGGAAGCGCGCTTGATTTTGTGAGGTTTTTTAAAACACGGGGACTTGTTCCTTCAAAAAATTCAAAACCGGCTGTTCGCATCCATGAGCCGCTTTTCTGCCATGAGGATAAGAAAGCACTTTGCGTGTATCCATCGGAAACGTTCAGTGTTTCTTACATACTGGACTATGACCATGCGCAATTAAAGGGTCAGATAGCGGAATTTGAAATAACGCCAGAAATTTTTGAGTCCGAGATAGCGCCAGCCAGGACTTTTTGCACAGAGAGTGAGGCAAAAATGCTTAAAGCCAGCGGACTCGGTGCCGGCGCCACGACGGACAACACACTCGTGATGTCGGAAAGCGGCCCGATCGCCAATTCATTCCGTTTCAAAAATGAATGCGCCGTGCACAAAGTATTGGACCTGGTCGGTGATCTGGGTCTTTTGGGTTTTCCGATCCTGGGACGTGTTGTGGCGCTACGGAGCGGCCATTCTTTGAACCGTAAATTAGCAGAAGCAATCTTAAAACAAAAAGAGGGGTTATGACGCAAAATAAAGCTCCGCTTATGACGGTCGATCAAATCAAAGAAGTGCTGCCGCACCGGTATCCCTTCCTTTTAGTGGATAGGATATTTGAGATGCGTGAGGATTTCATCTCCGGCGTCAAGAACGTGACCGCAAACGAGCCTTTTTTTCAGGGGCATTTTCCATCTCGGCCGGTCATGCCCGGCGTTCTGATTGTTGAAGCGCTGGCGCAGCTGGGGGCAGTTTTCATGCTTTCCAAGCCGGCGAACAAAGGAAAGCTCGCATTTCTCGTCGCGATCAACCACGCGCGGTTCAGGAAGGTGGTCGTTCCCGGCGACCAGCTCATGATGGAAATGACGATGGTTAAAATGAAATTGAAACTCGGGGTCGTTAAAGGTGTCGCCAAAGTGAACGGTGAAGAAGCCTGCGAAGCTGAGATTATGTTTACGATTGTGGATTAGACCTTGCCGAATATCCATCCCAGCTCTGTCGTCGATAAAAAAGCCGAGATCGCTAAAGACGCCGAAATAGGTCCATTTTGCGTCGTCGGCCCGGATGTTACGATAGGTGCCGGAACACGGCTTTGGAGTCATGTCGTCATCGGTGGTCGCACAACGGTGGGGGAGCGCTGCACCCTTTTTCCCAATGTTTCCCTGGGTCTCGACCCCCAGGACAAAAAAGCTAAGGACGTAAAAGGCCTGCTTGTCATTGGAAATGAGAACATCATCCATGAATGCGTCACGATGCACAGCGGCAGCCAAAACGGCTCGACGACGAAAGTGGGCGACCGAAATTTCTTCATGAATTATAGTCACATCGGCCACGACTGCCAACTTGGTAACGACATCATTGTTACCAATGCCGTGCAGTTGGGCGGGTTTGTAGAGGTCGAGGACAAGGCTGTTTTCGGAGGGGTTATGGGTGTCCATCAGTATGTGCGCATCGGGCGCCTATCGATGGTGGGTGGGATGTCGAAAGTAACCAATGATGTGCCTCCGTTCTCCTTGTGCGACGGAAATCCGTTCAGATTCCGTGGAACGAATCTGGTTGGTTTGAGGCGCGCGGAGTTCAACTCGGCACGCATTCAAGCTGTCAAAAAAGCGCTACTTCTTCTATTCGCCTCCGGAAAGAATAGGTCCGGCACCCTAGATGAACTAAAAAAAGAATTTCACGGAAATTCGGACATTGACCATCTGATCTCTTTTGTGCAAAGATCGAAAAGAGGTGTTGTACGCGCGGCAAGTCAGCGCGAAATGGTCGAGGAAACTTCGTAATGGGTTTTTGGAATGGTTCTGTGTCACCCGTGGGTCTCATCGCCGGTACCGGCGAATATCCGCTGGTTTTCGCCGAGGCTTTCAGTTCGCAGAAGAAAAAACTCATCGTGATTGGTGTGGAAGGTCTGGCGGACAAGCGACTGGGAGAATGGGCGGCAGAAGCCCATTATTTGGCTTTGGGCGATCTGGACGGTCTGATAGCCTTACTGAAGAAAAAACAGATTAAAGAAGTGGTGTTCGCCGGTGGCATTCCCAAAAAAGAGATTTATAACCCGTCCTTTCAACAGGACACACAGGCTAAAGGGTTTATGCAGGGAGTGCGGAACAAGGGTGATGACCACTTAATACGCGCGTTCGGACTATTTCTCAAAGCCCGCTGCGGTGTTTCGGTGATGGATCCGCGTGGACTTTTGAAGAGTATTCTCGCGACGAAGGGCAATATGACGCGGCGTACGCTTTCACCGGTTGAGATGGCTGATATTAAGTTTGGTTTTCGGATTGCCAAAGAGATTGGTAGAATGGATATCGGACAGACCGTGATCGTGAGGAGTGGCGTCGTATTAGCAGTCGAAGCCCTGGAGGGTACGAATCAGGCCTTACGGCGCGGAGCTGAGCTCGGGCACGGTGAAGTCACTGCCGTCAAAGTTGCTAAACCGAAACAAGATCTGCGTTTTGATTTACCCTGTGTGGGTTTTGAGACCTTGTCGATCATGGCGGAGAATGGGATCCGCGTCCTCGCCGTCGAAGCGGGAAAAACAATCATGCTCAATAAAGAAACGCTTATTAAAACAGCGAACGAAAAGAATTTAACGCTTGTAGGACTCTAATATGGTCGGTAAAATCATTATCCTGGGCGATCAAAATAAACAAGGCCAGGATCTCAAAGACGTGCTAAAAAAAGAAACGCATTTTACACTGCGTCATTCATCTTTGAACGGCACTGCTCTCAAAGAGATCTCAGAGCAGGCGCCGGATCTCGTGGTGCTGAATCCAAAGAGCAGCTATATGGAGATCATCGATCTTTATTACAGTTTTAAAAAGGACACTCATGTCCAGGATGTTCCGATCGTGCTTCTCATGGACGAATCGGAGATTCGTTCTGCGGACCTTCCGTCAGGCATCCAGGACGTCATCTATCGCCCACTCCGTCCCTCCGAGGCTGTCGCCCGCATCAAATTTTTATTCAAAAAGATCCATCGCGTCGATCAAAAGAATCTGATTCAGCACGGAAAGCTTATCATTGATATAGAAAAATATGAGGTTCGTATCGGGGATAAAAAAATTGATCTTACGTACACAGAATTTGAGCTTTTGAAATTTCTTTGTTCCAATCGCGGGACCGTGTTCACGCGTGAAGTTCTTTTAAATAAGGTGTGGGGGTATGAATATTACGGAGGGACGCGTACGGTGGATGTGCATATCCGTCGTTTGCGTTCGAAGATCGAGGGCAAATCAGCGACCTTTATCGACACCGTACGCAATATCGGCTATAAATTTATTTCAGAGGACTAAAAAATCAAAAAGAGGAGCATACTATTTCAATGGTCACTTGGCCACCGACGGGTCCTGTCAAAGGACAAGGTCTATTTGTCCTCGCCGTCTATTAGCGGCTCCGGGCAAATAGACCTCGCCCTTTGCCACCCGTCGGAAGTGTTAAGCGACATCGTTGAATAAGTACAGCTCATTGCAGTTACCAACTGTCGAGGAAGCGGTGCGAGGGAATCGGGTGCTCAAGAATACCCGATTCCAGGCGCCAAACGGATCGGTGTTCGCTGGGATTTTTAGTTTTTGAAATCGATTATTAACATAGGAGAAGGTTATG
>JAHFFI010000032.1 GCA_023248025.1 Candidatus Omnitrophota bacterium | reverse complement strand
CCTGGAAGCCGCCACCTCATGACCGTCACTCATTCGGACAAGACCAGGAACACGATAGCGCTTCTTCATTCATTCACCCAAGAACAGATCGCGTGGTTTAAGGCTGGAAGTGCTTTGAATTTGTTCCGCTCCGCCCCGTAAAAATTTATTTACCCACCGACGGGTCTTAATCGGATCCATCAAGCCCTGTAACCGACGGGGCCTGTCGAAGGAGAAGGCCTATGCCTGGGTCCCGGACCCCGGAAGTAGTCCTTTGGGTCGACGCTCGGATTTCCCCTCCGAGGAAATCTGTCGCTCGATTGTCGTTTGCTCGTGTGTAAAAGTAGGTTTCCGTGGCTCGCTATCTTCCGCCAGAGGCGGATCCGCCTCCGGCGGACAAACGCGCCCCAAAGGACCACTTCCGGGGTCCTAGACCATTCGCTAATAGAGTATTCTATCTAAGATCCAGACAACCCGACGGGTGGCGAGTGGTGCGGTCCCTATTTGCCCGGAGCCCGTAAGAGCGAGGACAAATAGGGCGCGCCCGAGACGGGACCCTTCGGAAGAATCAAATTTGTATAAATTAGGCGTTTGGTAAACCGTTGCTCCTCACGTGAGTTCGGACTTTCGCGGCTTTTGTAAATGGCAAGGGGAGACGCCAAAAAACGCCTAAGGCTTGCCCTGATTTTCGATACAATCTTTTTCTTCCATCAAGCCGCATCGATTTTTGGCGAGGGGTATCCCCGCCATTTACAAAAGCCTACTTTGGAAAGTCCGTTGTTTGAACGTGAGGAGCAACGGTTTACCAAACGCCTATTCGAAGAAGCGCCTAAGTGCAAGCGGATAGACAAGGGTGAGCGTTCATGTTAAATTATGCAGAAGTGGAGGCGCGATGCCGACGATTGCCAAGCCCAAGCAGACGGAAAGTAAAATTTTGACAAACCACAACGCCATCCGCGATTTTATCAAGCATCATTACCGTCATTTTAATTCGGCTGTCATTGTGGACGCGGCTGACGCGTATGTTGAGCATCTAAAGAGCGGTGGCAAGATGTTCATGACGCTTGCGGGCGCTATGAGCACCGCTGAGCTCGGACTTTCCTTGGCCGAGATGATCCGTCAGGACAAAGTGCACGGCATCTGCTGCACCGGCGCCAATCTGGAAGAAGACATTTTTAATCTCGTCGCGCACGACCATTATAAAAGGGTGCCGAATTACCGCAACCTCACAGCCGAGGAAGAGCTGGCGCTGCGGGATAAAGGCTGGAATCGCGTCACCGACACCTGCATCCCCGAAGAAGAAGCGATGCGCCGCATTGAAAGACAAGTTTTGAAATTCTGGCAAAAGGCCGACAAAGAGGGCAAACGCTTTTTTCCGTATGAATACATGTATCAGCTCATTCGCTCCGGCGAGATCGAACAGTATTATCAGATCGATCCCAAGGATTCCTGGGTGATCGCCGCCTGCGAAAAGAACCTGCCTATTTTTACTCCCGGATGGGAGGATTCGACGCTCGGGAATATTTTTGTAGCCAATGTCATTCGCAAGGAAGTCTCCAATTTTCAGGTCGTAAAGTCGGGCGTAGAGCAGATGGCTTATCTCATCGATTGGTACAAAGCCAATACGATTTCTAAGCCGCTGGGTTTCTTTCAGATCGCGGGAGGCATCGCGGGTGACTTCCCAATCTGCGTGGTGCCGCTGATCCTTCAGGACTTGAAGGAAAAATGCAAACTCTGGGGTTATTTCTGTCAGATCTCCGACAGCACGACCTCTTACGGCTCTTACAGCGGAGCGGTGCCCAATGAAAAGATCACCTGGGGCAAGCTTGACGCCGACACACCGCGTTTTGTCATCGAATCCGACGCGTCCATCGTGGCTCCGCTGATCTTCTCGTACGTTCTGGCAAAATAATCACGCTTTGATCTCTCCGAAAGATTACGCAAACTTCCAGAAGGACCTCTTAGCTCTCATACGGGCGGAATTGCCCGATACGCCGGCGGATCAGATCGTGCGCGAGATGCTTTTTAACATCGCCAACCTGCGTCAGGAGAATCACGACATCGCGGAGCTCCGGCTACTTAACACCGCGTTTAAGGAACTGCGCTACGCGCTGAAAATCTTCAAACCCTATCGTCAGACGCACAAAGCGGCCGTATTCGGTTCGGCCCGCACGCCTAAAACAGCAGCCGATTATAAATTCGCAGTCAGCTTTGGAAAAAAGCTCGCCAAAAAAGGCTGGATGGTGATCACGGGCGGCGCCAGCGGCATCATGGAAGCGGCCATGGTCGGCGCCGGCGCCGACAATAGTTTTGGACTCAATATCATGCTGCCCTTCGAACAGGACGCTAATCCCATTATCAAAGGAAACCAGAAGCTGATTTTTTTCAAATATTTTTTCACGCGCAAACTGATGTTTCTTAAAGAATCCGCGGCGACGGTGCTTTTTCCCGGCGGCTTCGGAACATTTGATGAAGGTTTTGAGTCCTTTACGCTGGTGCAGACCGGAAAAGCCAAGCCACGACCGCTTGTTTTGATGGACAAGCCCGGCAGTGATTTCTGGAGCTCAACACTGGCACTTTTAAAGAAAAATATGAGTTCGCGCGGCCTGATCTCAAAAGGGGATATGGAGCTCATGCGTCATTTTCAGGATGCCGATAAAGCCGCGGAGGAGTTAGTGAATTTTTACAGCAATTACCATTCCTCGCGCTTCCTTAAAGACGAATACCTTATTCGTGTACGTAAGCCTATATCCAATACGAACTTGGAAAAAATTAATAAAGACTACAAATACCTGGTTTCCCAGGGTAAATTCACGCTTCTGGCGGACTTAACAGAAGAAGATAATAAAGACTTAGCGCTAACGAGACTTTTGTTTAGTTTTGACCGCTCCCATTACAGTGGTTTGCGTTTACTCATCGATTTTCTCAATTCGCTTTGATGCGCTTTCCCATTGACGTCGTGTATGCTTCTTAGTATGCTAACAACATTCGACCGTTCTAACCCCACAAGTTCAAGATTAAGGATGATCCCATGCACGATTTTATGACCGATAAACGAATGATTTTGACAGTCGCTTTTGCGTCAATAATTTTTGTATCTTCGGCATTTGCCGATGTGGATCCCGAAGCGGATGCGGATTCATCCCGCGCGGGACAATTTCCCCAGACGGAAGTGGCACCCCTTAATCAGGCGCCGATCGCGCAGGCCGCGGTAACGAGACAAGCTCCGGCACAAAACCCCAATTCGGTTAATTCCGCCAACATGGATTTTCCAAAAGTTCAGTCGTCTCAGGACAAAGAGCTCGCCAATCGTTTTTCGTGGTGGCCTACCGATGCCAAGCCCGGACCGGTGAAAGATCCGGATCGTTCAGGCTATTGGTGGTGGCCGGATGTTCCCGGGCAGGCGCGTCCGTGGGGCAATCAGGGTTTTGTGTATGTTCGCAAAGTCATTTTTGATTACAAGACTTCCGAAGGCGAGATGAAGCCGTCGCTTGTCATTAAGAGAATATTAAAAAACGTAAAAGTCTATTTTGATTATGACAAGTCGGACGTGCGTGATGACACGGCGGATATTCTGTCGAAAGCCGTTTATACACTCGAAAAAAATCCCAACACCGATATTTTGATCACGGGCAACGCGGATATCCGCGGTTCCGAGCAGTATAACCAGAAGCTCGGCGAGAGACGCGCGGCTGTGGTTCGTCAATGGTTTCTCGACCGTAACATTCCCGATTCCCGCATCCGCATCTTAAGCCGCGGTAAAATGGACGCGTTGGCACCGAGCAACGACATTGTCGGCATGCAAAGAGACAGGAACGCCCAGTTCATGGTCGCCGAAGTCGAAGAAGTGATGATCCCGGCGTCTCAAGCCTCTCTTTATCAGGACAAGACCATTGAAGAAAAAGAAGAGATTGAGGGCGCCATCAAAGTCGACACCAAAGATTATGTGATACAGTCCGGAGATACGCTGTGGGCCATCGCCAAGCGTGAATACGGTGACGGTCGTCAGTGGAAGCGTCTCTATGAATTTAATAAAGACGTGATCGCCGATCCGAACAAGCCGCACAAGGGAACAAGAATTAAGATACCTATTGAATAAATAAAGTAGCCGGTAGCCGGCGAAGAAGGAGAGTTTCAATGGACAACAAAACGATTATCTCGCAAGGCGCGTCTTCCGAAGCAAGTTTTATATCCAGAGTATATCTTTGGATGGCGCTGGGGCTGACGGTCTCTGCGACCACCTCTTTTGCCCTTATGGCGCAACCGGCGCTTTTACAGGCGATTTTCACTAAGCCCGTGCTTCTGATCGGTATTGTAGTCGCTGAATTTGCCCTGGTGATCTGGCTTTCGGCAGCCGCCATGAGAATGGGCGCCTCGCTGGCATCACTACTTTTTCTCGCGTATTCCGCTCTGAATGGCGTGACGCTTACGGCCATTTTCCTGGCCTATACGGGTGTTTCCGTTCTCACCACTTTTGCGGTGACGGCCGGCACGTTCCTTTTTTTCAGCGTTTACGGCGCCACGACGAAAAAAGACCTGACATCAGTCGGTTCGCTGGCCATGATGGGACTGATCGGCATGATTATCGCCAGTGTTGTGAATATTTTCTTGAAAAGCCCGGTGGTTTACTGGATCTCGACCTTCATAGGGATCGCGGTTTTCCTCGGTCTCATCGCCTATGATACGCAGAAGCTTAAAAATATCCGCGCCATGGGTTTCCAAGACGCGGAGATGGAAAAGAAATCCGCTATTTTGGGTGCTTTGATGCTGTATCTGGACTTCATTAATCTCTTTATCCTGCTCTTACGTGTGTTCGGAAAGAGGCGGGATTAGTTTAATTTTTTAAAAAAAGCATTTCAGCAAGGGAGTCGGTGATCGTACCGGCTCCCTTTTTTTGAGTATATAAAGGCAGTCTGCAAATGGCACTTGTTCTAAAGAAAGTCGATCGGCCTCGCGAGCTTAAATGGTACCAGGCCTCGTCCATGCTTTACGGCGATTGGGGCACGTCAAAGGCCTACGTGCTGGGCATCGCGTTTGCCATCGCGGGGCATGCCTCGCTGTTTTTCCTTTTGGCCATGAACGTGCTGGTGCTCATGGTCGGTTTTTGTTACATGATTATTTGCAAGGCCTACCCGGATGGGGGAGGCGTTTATTCTTCGGTGCGGCAGCGTTCTCGCACGCTCGCGGTCGTCGGCGCGCTGCTTTTGGCAGCAGATTATGTCATCACGGCCGCCATCAGCGCGATTGAAGCTTTCCATTATTTTGGCTTCATGCACCCCCAGATATGGGCCATCGCCACTATCGTTGTGATTGGCCTCATCAATATCGTAGGCCCGACGCGCAGCGGAGACATCGCGTCGATCATTGCCGTCATTGCGGCGCTTTGCCTGGCAGCGTTGTCTTTGGCCGTTCTTCCGCATCTCAATAATTTCAGCGTCACACTTCCCGAAGGAACTTTTTCTTCCAACTGGACTAAATTCGTGGGTATCGTTCTCGCATTGTCCGGCGTCGAAGCCATCGCCAACGTGACGGGTATCATGGTCCAGCCTGTCGAAAAAACCGCGCGTCGCGCCATTCTCCCGGTCATGATGGAAGTGATCGTGATCTCCATGATCTTGGGAGTTGCGATGAACAGCATCCCGGGTCTTACGGGACACACGGAAGATATGATACGCGTCATCGGTGAATATTATGTCGGGCCGTGGTTTGCCAAGTTCATAGCGCTGGCACTGGGGCTGCTCCTTTTATCGGCCGTGAACACTGCGATCATGGGACTTATCAGTGTTTTATTTTTAATGTCCAAGGATAAAGAACTGCCGCCTTTATTCAGCAGTCTGAACCGCTACGGGATGCCTTGGTTTGGGCTTTTAGTCGCCGCTACGGCGCCTATCCTGGTCCTCATTTTGGAACGCAACGTCACGCATCTGGCGGCGCTGTATGCCATCGGCGTCGTGGGTGCCATTACTATTAATCTTGGTGCCTGCTGCATTAATAATGAATTGAACATAAAAAAATTCGAGCGTATTATTTTGGGTGTTGCTGCATTCGTGATGTTATTTGTTGAGGCGACTATTATTCATGAAAAGCACAACGCGGTTATTTTTGCATCCTGCATCCTCGCGCTCGGTCTCTTGGCGCGCAGTTTTGGTAAATGGATGGAAAAAAGACGCAAGGTCGTGGCGGACGTATTGGGTATCAATGTCCTGACCATCGAAGAGGCCAAAGACCTCATGCCGCTTTATAAAGGCACGACGCTTGTAGCTGTAAAGTTTGCAAATGCATCGCTTGTGGACGAGGCGGCGCTTCACGCGAAAGGCAAGGGAGAGAAAGTGGTTTATACGCTGTTTGTCGAGGAAAAACCTCCGGGCTGGGCTTATCCTACGGAACTCGAACCCTCGAAGGAGGCTGTCCTGGTTTTACAGCAGACCTTGCTTCAGTTCGAGGAAAGAGGGATCACTTCTGTTCCGCTTTGGAGTTTTTCTGAAAATGCGGGCGCTACCATCGTAAAGACCGCAAAGGATCTGGACCTTGTGACGGTTATGATCGGCACGACAAGACGCGGTGCCGTGGAAAGATTGATGAGGGGAGAAGTGGTGAAAACCATATCTGCCGAGCTGCCGCCGGACAAGCATTTGGTGATATGCAATTGATCAGAAGACAGAGGCCAGAGGATAGGAGATAGAAAAGATGTCGACGTTAGTGCTCGTTCGTCACGGAGAATCTCAGTGGAATCTCGAAAACCGTTTTACCGGCTGGGTGGACGTGCCGTTATCAGAAAAAGGCGTCTCGGAAGCAAAAAAAGCAGGCCAGCGTCTAAAAAAAGAGAATATTCATTTTGACGCGGCCTATACTTCCAATCTCCAGCGCGCGCAGAACACGCTGAAATATATTTTAGAGGGCATTGACCAGACAAATTTACCGGTGATTAAGAATGAAGCTTTGAACGAGAGGCATTATGGTGATCTTCAGGGTTTGAACAAGGCTGAGACGGCCGCAAAATTCGGCGATGAACAAGTAAAGATCTGGCGCCGTTCGTATGATAGTGCGCCTCCCAAAGGTGAGAGCTTGAAAGACACCGCGGCACGCGTGCTGCCTTACTTTGACGCCCACATCGTCAAGGATTTAAAAAGCGGGAAGAATGTCATTGTCGCGGCCCATGGCAATAGCCTACGTGCCATAGTCATGCACCTGGATAAGCTCAGCAAAGAACAGGTGCTCGAGCTTAATCTCGGTACGGGAATCCCTATCATCTATCAGTTCGACTCTCAGCTAAAAATCACTTCAAAAAGAGACTTACTATAGCCTAGAGATAGGCTCTATTAATATCTGTTATATAGAGTATATAACTACTAAATTTTGTTGACAACTTGTGGGTAAGTTGCTATTCTACCGCTATATGTAGTAATAATTGAACATTAAAGTTAATTATTACTAATAAACAAGGAGGAGCTATCGTGGACTGGTCAGCAACTGTTATGGAACCGGCGCAAGCCATGTGGGTCAGGATCATGCAGTTTGTGCCGACACTTGTCAGCGTGATCATTATATTGGTCGTTGGGTGGATTATCGCTAGCGCGGTACAGAAAATAATCACACGTTTTCTCAAGCTCGCTCGCCTGGATACACTAAGCGAAAAGATCGGCATCGCCAATATACTCACGAAGGGCGACATCAACTACACGCTCTCAGAGATCGTGGGCGTCTTGATCTATTGGCTTCTCATGCTGGTTGTGGTGCTGACGGCGGTCAACACGCTGCAGCTCACCGTGGCGGCAGAGCTACTGAACCGTGTCATTCTTTATATTCCAAATGTCATCGCCAGCGTATTCATCCTCGTATTGGGTATATTTTTCTCCAATATTTTAGCCAATATGGTGCGGACGGCGGCGGCGAATGCGGGTATTCAGCAGGCACGATCTTTGGCGCAGTTCACGCAGGTGATCATTGTTATTTTCACCATCGTAGAAGCGCTCAGTCAGCTGCAGATTGATACAACGATTATTCAGCTACTTTTAAAGGCCATTTTTGCATCATTGGCCCTGGGAGTAGGTCTTGCGATCGGATTGGGCTGTAAGGATATGGCGGGACGCTATGTCGGACAGCTTCTGGAAAGCTTCCGCTCGAGGAAATAGTTCATTGTTCGAATCGCCCCGCCCTTTCCTTAGAACGGGAAGGGCGGGGTTTCATTTGTGTTGCGTCATGAAATCTCATAGAATAAAAACCATGTTTCGTTCCGCATTAATCATTTTGGCCTCCATGCTCATAATTTCGGGATGCTCGTCGTACGGGCCCGAAGAGCTTGACCGTCTGACCAAGGAAGACACTGATTTTGCCAAGATGATTCTGGCGCGAGATCAGGTTCACGCACAGATATCGATTATCAAAGAAAATCTTCTGAATAAAAAGAAAGCTGTGGATGCGGAAGTGGCGAAGATGCGCGCCGGATATGACGCCTATGCCAAACAGCAGAACCAACAGATAGACAAGTACGGCCTACTGATAGATCAGAACCGCAATTTTCTCAAGCGCGAGCTCGATACGCAGTCTGCAAGTCTTTTGGCTAAAGCCAAGGAACTCGAAGGTTATCAAAGAACGCTCGAAGATGTAAAAAAAGTGATGAGCGAAAGTAAGGGAATAACGATATCAGCCCAGGAACGCCGACGCTGGGAAGAGCGCATCCTAGAACTTTCCGAAAAGATTCGGCCGCTCTCCGATGAAATTCAAGAGCTGAAACTCCAAATTCAGCTCAAAAAACGCAAAATCAGCTTCCTGCAATAAAATTCGGATCTATTAATCCCGGTAACCGGCGGGTCCTGTCGAAGGGAAAGGCCTATTTGTCTCCGCCATCAAATCGCACGAGCGATTTGTGGACGGATCCGTCCTCTGGCGGACTCGCCGTCTATTAGCGGCTCCGGGCAAATAGGCCTTCCCCTTCGACACCCGCCGGATAATGCTTATATAACTCAAGCACTCTAGTTGCTAATAGCACAACCTATGCCTAGGTCCCGGACCCCGGAAGTGGTCCTTGGGGTCGACGCTCGGATTTCCCCTCCGAGGAAATCTGTCGCTCGATTGTCGTTTGCTCGTGTGTGAAAGTAGGTTTCCATGGCTCGCAAACGACAAACGCGCCCCCAAGGACCACTTCCGGGGTCCTGAACCATTCGCTAATGTGTGTTCTATTTAAGACCTAAGAGAACCCGACGGGTGGCGAAGGGAATGCTCTATTTGCCCGGAGCCGCTAATAGACGGCGAGGACAAATAGAGCATTCCCTTTGACAGGACCCGTCGGTTACCTGGATTAATAGATCCGAATGAAACACTTCCGGGGTCCGGGACCTGGCAATGGGTGTTCTTTGGGAGTGGGCTGGGACTATCCGGCGGTTATGTTTTTCGTGCTACACTGCTTAAATGAATCTGCGTGAAATTCCCTATAAAGGCGATGCGTTTGAGCTTTATCTTTCTCTGAGAAGACCGGGGATACCGAGCGTTCTTTTAGAGAGCGTTCAAAATTTCGGTAAGGCAGGTCGGTATTCCATCATCGCGGTAAATCCTTCGCGAATCGTCCGAAGCAGTACCGACAGCCCCGACCCATTTCTTGAAACGCGCCGTATTCTACAGGCTAAATATTCACAGCCCGTGCCCGGTGCACCTCCGTTTCTCGGAGGCGCCATCGGATTTATGAGTTACGAAACCAACCGCCGAATTGAACCCACGCTTCGCGCGCCGGAAAAAGATTTTTTAGGTCTTCCTGATGTCTACTGGTTATTTTTTGACGAAGGGGTTGTGCTCGATCACTGGATGAACAAAGCGGTTATTTTTGGGAAAATGAAATTTCGCCCCATTAAAAGAAAAATAATACCGCGCTATCGTGAACTGCCAAAAAATATCGAATGCCTTCCGGGTCGCGAGCAATTCATGAAAAATGTAAAAAAAGCAAAAGACTATATTCGCAAAGGCGATATTTTTCAGGCCAACCTCTCGCAATGTTTCCGTTTCCCGCAGAAAGAAGATGCGCTTTCCACCTACGCCAAGCTTCGCAAAGTGAATCCCTCACCCTATTTTGGTTTTTTGGACGCGGGGGATTTTCAGATACTTTCCGGTTCGCCGGAAAGGCTGCTCAAGCTTGAAGAAGGTACACTGGAAACTCGACCGATCGCAGGGACGCGGCCCCGCGGTAAAAGTGCGCGAGAAGATTTAAAACTCGCGTCAGAACTTATTTTAAATGAAAAAGAACGAGCCGAACATGTGATGCTCGTGGATCTCGAACGCAACGATCTCGGACGTGTCGCGCGATACGGAAGTGTGAGTGTGGATGAATTCATGGTTCTCGAGGACTATTCTCACGTGAAGCACATTGTCTCAAATGTGCGCGGAGTTTTGCGGGACGGACTGGATGCGGTGGATGCGCTTAAAAGCTTTTTCCCGGGAGGCACGATCACAGGGACCCCCAAAGTACGTTCAATGGAGATCATTGCCGAACTTGAAAAAACTGCCCGCGGAGCCTACACCGGTTCTTTAGGGTATTTGGCTTATAACGGAAACATGGATTTCAATATCTTGATACGCAGTTTTGTGATTAAATCGGGCATGGCGCATGTACAGGTCGGCGCCGGTATCGTTGCGGACTCAGATCCCAAGAAAGAATATGACGAAACCCTTCATAAAGCAAAAGCGCTTTTCAGCGCTGTCTTCGGAGAAAAAAGAGCAGGCGAGCTTTGCCGCAGGCTCGGGCTTACCGGTTAGCCTTCTGAACGAGATCCATGTTTTTGAAACTTTTCGCGCTTACAGCGGCGGACTTTGTATGGCTGGCGAGCATTTAAGGAGACTTGCCGGATCCTGTCAGGGCTTGGGCCGGTCGTTGCCGGAACCTCTTCAGCATATCCGAAGCTGGCTTTTCGGGGCGCTCGAAGAAAGCGGGTTTTCTGATGCGATATTACGGCTGTCGCTTCACTGGGAGGATAGGCTGCCGTCTCATATGCTGGTTATCGCCCGGGAATTCAAAACCCACCCTGAGGAAATGTACGAGAAAGGTGTCTGGCTCAAAACGGCCGTTATGCGTCGTTGGGACCTGCACGCCCAAGACCCTCAGATCAAAAGCTCTCAGTATGTGAGTGGAGTGCTTGCCGCTATCGATGCTTTGGAAAATTCCGCGCATGAGCTTATTTTTATGGACCTGAATGGCTATGTAGCGGAAGGAACGGTCTCGAATATTTTTATTGTCAAAAAGAAAAGGGTTTTGACACCGCCATTGGCTTCGGGTATTTTAAGAGGGGTCACGCGGGATGTCGTCTTGGCGCTAGCGGCGCAAGCCGGCCTCGAAACGCGCGAAACCCCTCTCACACGGCATGATCTTTACTCCGCCGATGAGTGTTTTATGACGAACACGTCTTCGGAAGTTTTGCCAGTGACTAAACTTGACGATCTTAGTATCGCGGACGGCGAACCGGGACCGGTGACCAAGAAATTATTAGATATTTTCAGAAACAATAGAAAAGTATTCTGCACAAGGTGACCATGCATAAGATCGAACGTGCTCTAATCAGCGTGTACAATAAAACCGGTGTCGTTGAGCTGGCAAAGTCGCTTCACCGGATGAAGGTTGAGATCATCTCGACCGGAGGCACGGCTGGGGAACTAAAAAAAGCAGGCATCCCCGTCAAAGAGGTGGCCTCGCTTACCAAATTCCCCGAAATGCTCGATGGACGCGTGAAAACTCTGCATCCCGTGATTCACGCAGGACTCCTGGCGTTGCGCGATAACCCGGCTCATATGAAAACGCTGGAAAAGCACGGCATCAGCACCATAGACCTCCTGGTTGTGAACCTTTATCCCTTTGCGGAAACGGCGCAAACCAAAACATTGGAACGAGACATCATCGAGATGATTGATATCGGCGGTCCAACGATGCTGAGGGCAGCCGCGAAGAATTTCCACAATGTCGGAGTGGTGTGCGACCCTTCGGATTATCACAAAATAACGGAAGAATTGGACAAAAACGACGGCACTCTGAGCGGTGTGACGCTCCGAGCATTGGCGGCGAAGGTCTTCCGCGTGACGTCTCAATACGACGGGCTTGTTCACAATTTTCTGGAAGGCAGCTTGTCAGGCAGTAGCGTGCTGCCGGCCTCGGTGGCGCTCAATTTTCAGAAAATAAGCGATCTGCGTTATGGTGAAAACCCTCATCAGAAAGGCGCTTTGTACCTTGAGGCGCATGCGGGGCAGGGGGGTGTCGCCGCAGCTAAACAGCACCACGGAAAAGAACTGTCGTTCAACAACTACCTGGATCTGGATGCGGCACTTGAAATGGTGCGTTCGTTCCGTGAGCCTGCGTGTTCAGTCGTGAAGCACACGAGTCCCTGCGGTTTTGCAGTGGCCAAGGACGCCGCGACGGCTTTCAAAAATGCCCATCGCTGCGACCCTTTATCGGCCTTCGGAGGCATTATTGGTTTTAATACAGCCGTAGACGGAAAAACGGCCAAAGCAATTCTGGCCAGCGGTTTTATTGAATGCATTATCGCTGGGTCATTCACCGCGGAAGCGCTGAAAATGCTTAAAACCAAAAAAAAT
>JAHFFI010000031.1 GCA_023248025.1 Candidatus Omnitrophota bacterium | reverse complement strand
GGATAAGGAATAAGCCTATTCTGAAAATAAACTTCTGTTTGGGAATACGCCGTCCAAAAAAGTACCCCTAAAAACAAAAGCCATAACATAGCAGCCAGGACCTTCATGGGCGACACATCCGAAAGAAACGGGTTAGCTAGCGCTATCGCCCGAGACCGATTCGACTTTTATTCCCTTTGCCTGAAGAAATTTGATCCCTTCTTCCAGATTTTTTGGCGTACCTTCGAGCTCGAGCGTCATTTCCCCCACAGTTTCAGTGACACGCGCCTTGCGTATATTGGGCATCACGTCAAATTTTTTTGCCATCGTGAACACCGCGGGCTCCTGTATCCTATTCTGCGGAAATACCAGCGTCACACGTTTGGTAACGTTCTTTTCAGCCCCTCCGGCGATAGCCGGAATAATGGAAATATCGTCGCCGTCCTTTAATTTTGTATCCTGTCCCTGTAAAAAACGGATATCTTCTTCGTTCACGTAAATATTCACAAAGCGCCGGAGCTTGCCCTCGCCGTCGCACAGACGTTCGCGGATACCGGGATAGCGTTTTTCGATATCGACCAGCATGTCGTTGACAGTCGCAGCTTCACAGGCGACTTCGCCCTGGTTATTGGTCAGTTTCTGAAGAGGCGTTGGAATGCGCACTTTTATGGCCATAATACTATCTCCTTATTTAATCGAATGTTCTAAATCAGCTTCGTTATTAATCGCAAAGTATCAATGATCCGTTCGGCGCCCGGAGATGTCGCCTAACACTTCCGACGGGTGGCGAAGGGAATGCTCTATTTGCCCGGAGCCGCTAATAGACGGCGAGGACAAATAGAGCGTTTCCTTTGACAGGACCCGGCGGTGAACAAGCGTTATCATCTTTATCTCGTCTCCCAAATATCGGGTTTTATTTTGGCTTCATTGCGTATGGTTTTCTGAAATGAATCCAGGGTCGGCTTGATCCGATAAGGCTTACCGATGTGGTCATTGACGGCCTCCTGTGTCTTGAGCCCATTACCGGTAATACAGATAACGCAGGATTCTTTTTTCGAAATAGCCCCCTGCTCAATGAGTTTCTTTGCCGTCGCAACCGTAACACCGCCGGCAGTCTCCGTAAAAATACCTTCCGTGCGCGCCAAAAGTTTGATGCCTTCTATAATCTCTTCGTCGGTCACGGATTCACCGGTGCCGCCGCTTTCTCTCATGGCGTCAATGGCATACGGACCATCGGCTGGATTTCCGATAGCCAGCGATTTTGCGATAGTTTTGGGTTTTACGGGTTTGATAATATCGCTTTTTTCTTTGAGTGCGGTCACCACGGGACAACAGCCAAACGCCTGCGCCGCATGTATTTTGCACGTGACTTCATTGATAAGGCCCAATTTTTTAAATTCATTGAACGCTTTCCAGATCTTTACCAAAAGCGAGCCTGAGGCCACCGGAACCACAATATTATCCGGCGTATGCCAACCCAATTGCTCCATCACCTCGTAACCATACGTTTTTGAACCTTCCGCATAATACGGACGAATATTCACGTTCACAAAGGCCCACCGATAGGTCGCGGCGATTTCAGCGCAGAGGCGGTTGACTTCGTCATAATTTCCTTCTACGGATACGAGATTAGCGCCATACGTCAGAGGGCCCACGATTTTGCCCACTTCCAGGTCAGCCGGTATAAAAACAAAGCGGTTGAAACCCGCCAATGCCGCCTGAGCGCTCACAGAACCCGCGAGATTTCCGGTCGATGCGCAGGCCACGGTCCTAAAACCCAGCTCCTTAGCTTTGGTCAAAGCCACTGCGACAACACGGTCTTTAAAAGAAAGTGTCGGGTGACATACGGAATCATCTTTTATATAAAGTTCTTTTAAACCCAATTCTTTCCCCAGATTGTGAGCCTTGAATAACGGCGTAAATCCGGCATGAAGTCCAACTATCGGCTCGCCGTCTATCGGGAGCAGTTCACGATAACGCCAGATACTGGCCGGGCCAGACTGGATCTTTTCGCGGGTGAGAACGCTCTTAATACGGTCATAATCATAATCCACTTCAAGCGAACCAAAGCAAAATTCGCAGACATACACCGCCTGCACGGGATAATGGCGGTGACATTCTCGGCATTTAAGACCTTTTACATAGCTCATGGGAATTAACCTATCCTATATTAAAATAAGGTTCTAAGCTCAGGTATCTTTCCCCCGAATCGGGGAAGATCACGACCACGGTTTTGCCGGGACCCAGTTCTTTAGCCAATTTCAAAGCGCCCACGCAAGCGGCGCCGCAGGAAATACCGGCAAAAATTCCCTCTTCATGCGAAAGGCGTTTGGCCATCCGGTAAGCTTCCTGATCATCGACCATTATGATCTCATCGATGACGGCGCGATCCAGAACTTCCGGCACGAAGCCCGCTCCGATGCCCTGAATCATATGAGGCCCCGCTTTACCGCCCGAAAGCACGTTTGAGGTCTTGGGTTCGACCGCCACGATCTTGATTTTTGGATTTTCCTTTTTTAAAACTTCACCGACACCTGTGATGGTACCACCCGTTCCGACGCCGGCCACAAAGCCGTCTATCTTTCCGTCGGTGTCACGCAGGATTTCTTTGGCAGTCGTTTTTCTGTGCATACCGGGGTTATCCGGATTCTTAAATTGCTGCGGCATAAACGCATCTTTGGTAGTGGCTACGATCTCACGCGCTTTTTCGACAGCACCGACCATACCATCTTTTGCGGGCGTCAAAATCACCTGCGCGCCGAAACTTTCAAGTATCTGAATTCGTTCCTGGCTCATGCCGTCCGGCATGGTCAGTATTACTTTGTAGCCTTTCACGGCGCCCACGATCGCAAGTCCTATGCCGGTATTTCCACTCGTGGGTTCTACGATCACTGAGGAGGCTTTGAGAAGTCCTTTTTTCTCGGCCTGTTCTATCATATTGAATGCGATGCGGTCTTTTACGCTGGCACCCGGGTTGTACATTTCAAGTTTAGCCAGTACTTGGGCCGAATTTTTTTCAACGACTTTATTCAGACGGACCATTGGCGTATCGCCGATCAATCCTAAAACATTGTCCGCAATTTTGCTATTCAAGGCGCCTCCTCCCATATAAAATACAAATTCTACATGATCTCCGGCTTTTAATTCTGTCGTCTCAAAGTCGAGTTTCTGCAAAATAGTTTCGTTTATTTCCACCGTCACGAGCTCCGGCCTTATCTTCCATTTCACGAGAAGATCCGAGACCGTCATTCCGCTTTTGATGTCGCTGGGCTTGCCGTTGAGAACTATTTCTATTCTGTCCGTATCAGGCAATTTTTATTTCCTCCTCTTTCACAGTCTCGTTATGGATCTTAAAAGAACGCAAATGCGGCTTTTGCCTATCCGAAAGTGAAACGATGAGATAGCTCACGTCCGGATAAAAAGCCAGACGCACATCCTTCTGGGACGGATACGCTTCGCTGGCCACATGCGAATGAAAAATGCCGTTCATCTCGATTTTTTTCTCGCGCAATTTTTTAAAGATAGAAAGCTGTTCTTTGGGATCCATAAAATAACTGATGCTCGATTCATCCATGTTCCTCATCGGAAAAAAGTCGGACACCTCTCCCGGCTTAGGACCCGCAAGTATCCCGCAAGCTTCGTTGGGATATCCTGATTTTGCGTGTTGGATCATTTCATTGTAAATACGTTTTAGCAAAATTAGCATTATTTTTTATGAATTCCACATTCTTTGTGTTCCGGCCTCTCCCACCACCACCGTCCCGCGCGCACATCTTCACCGGATTTTACAGCACGCGTGCAGGGCGCGCAGCCAATAGAGGGATATCCCATGTCATGCAATTTATTATAAGGAACTTGATTGGCCTTGATATAATCCCAAACCTCTTTTTGGGCCCAGTCCGCCAGCGGATTAAATTTAATTATACCCCCGTGCGCCTCGTCTTTCTCTATCTTCTGGACTTTCGCGCGCGTAACCGCTTGATCACGTCTTAAACCCGTGATCCACCCTTCCAGGCCCGCCAGCGCGCGTTTTAAAGGCTCGACTTTGCGGATTTGGCAGCATTCTTTGCGATTCTCGATGGATTCGCGGAACGAATAAAAACCTTTGGTCCGTTCGAGCGCTTCGACTTTCGCATTTTCAGGAAAATAAGATTCAATGGAGAGCTTGTATTTGCGCCGCACGCGTTCCATTACGTCATACGTTTCTTCGTTGAGCCGCCCGGTATCCAGCGTAAAGATCCGCGTCTGCGGGCTCACCTTCGCGATCATGTCAATGAGCACGACGTCTTCGGCGCCGAATGAAGAAGCAAGCGCTGTTCTTGGGAATTTGGCCAGCACCTCTTTCAAAAATTCCGGCGCGGGCTTTCCCGAATAGGTTTCGTTGAGCTTTTGTATATCCCCGTTAGATAGCATTCATGTACTCGACGTTTTTTGTGATAATACCGCCGCCTCGCACATCATGGTCATGCACGAGGACGAAACGGCCGGTTTCGGCGATGTCACCAAAGACATCAAACGCGATCGGCTTTTTTACGATAATAACGATCTCGGCTACTTCGTTCTTGGCGACCGACTGAGAATTCCTGGATATTTCCTCAAGCGTGGATGAATTGATGACACGGGAGATGGATTCTACGACGCATTCGACTTCCTGCGTTGCCAGTTTCAGAATATAACGGCCGCCTTTTTCGAGATGCTTATTTCCCATCCAGAAAAGATTCGCTGCAAAACGGCTTGAGACAACGAGTTTTTCGGAAGGCAAGCACCCGATATCCCCGCGTTCTACGAATATCTGCTCTTCCATCGTGAAACCTGTGGATTCCCCGGCCGTCACCTCTTCCGGAACTTTGGCATTCCATTTTTCGATAGTTTTTATCCGGGTGGACTTTCCCGACGGCAAAAATAAGATTTGGCTCCCCGCGCGGATGCGGCCTGTTTCCACACGACCTGCGATGATACGACGCTTATCAAATTTATACACGTCCTGCACCGGAAAACGAAACGGCAAACAGCCGCGATCGTCCTTGGCCTCAAAATTCTCTAAAATATCCATCAGCGAAGGACCCGTGTACCACGGCATTTTCGCCGATTTCGTCATGACATTATCCCCGTGATAGGCGGAAATGGGAATGAACGTACGCGGTTTAACACCGATGGTCGAAAGATACTGCGTGTATTTTTCTTTCGTTTTGTTGAAAACTTCCTCAGAAAAATTAACGAGATCCATTTTGTTCACGACAATCGCGATCTGTTTTATCCCTAAGAGCGACAAAATATACGCGTGACGCCGCGACTGCTCCTGGATGCCTTCTTCGGCGTCTATCATGAGAAATGCCACGTCGGCATTGGAGGCACCCGAAATCATGTTCTTCAAAAATTCCTTATGCCCGGGCGCATCGATAACGACATAATTACGCTTTTTTGTTTTAAAAAACATCTGTGATACATCGATGGTAATGCCCTGGTCGCGTTCTTCTTCGAGACCATCGAGTAAAAATGCGAATTCAAATCCCTTGCCCTGATCCTCGCAGACTTTTTTCACATGCTCAATACGCGTTTCAGGAATGTACCCCGTCTCGTGCAAAAGTCTCCCCACGAGCGTGGACTTGCCGTGATCGACATGACCCACCATGACGAATTTCAGCGTTTCCGTGCCGCTTGAATTTTCCAGCGTCTTTTCCATTACATATACCCTTTGATTCTCAATTTCTGCATGGCGTAGGTGTCTTCCTGGTCTTGAGCCCTGCCTGCACGCTCCGATGTTTTTGTGGCTTTAAGTTCGGCGATGATTTCATCAATGGTCGTAGCGTTGGAATCAATAGTGGCCGTGCAGGGCGCGCACCCGAGACTGCGGTAGCGCTTGCCGTTCTTGGCATAGTACAAACTGACGGTTGGAATATTTTCACGCTTAATATATTCCCAAACATTCACTTCCGTCCAATGCAGCAAAGGATGAATACGAATATGTGTATTTTCGTCAAAATTAGTTTTGAATTGATCCCAAAGCTCCGGAGGTTGATCCTTGAAATCCCATTCAAAGTTCTTGTCGCGCGGCGAAAAATAGCGTTCTTTGGCGCGTGTGGATTCCTCATCCCGGCGTATACCGAGGATCAAACCTTTAAAATCATGTTCTTCCATGATTTGATGCAGCCCATTGGTCTTGAGTGCCGTGCAGCAGGTGATGCGGCCAAGCGTGTGATTCATACCGGAAGCCAGCGCCTGCTTATTTTGTCCTACGATGAGACGCAAATTCCACTCTTTGGCGTAACGATCACGAAATTCGATCATTTCAGGAATCTTGTAGCTCGTGTCAATGTGTACTAGAGGAATCGGAATATGGCCATAAAACGCTTTTCTTGCGAGCCACAAGAGCACATTCGAGTCCTTGCCAATGGACCAAAGCATGGCCAGTTTTTTGAATTTCTTATGCGCTTCTCTTAAGATAAAGATAGACTGATTTTCAAGTTTGTCCAGGTGATCCATAGTCTCTCTCGTTGTATACAAGTAATTCTGTCTTATTTGTTTCTATAATAATGTATCATATATATGTATTACCGTCAAATATAATAAATTCAAACGTCCCTCCCGATACCAAATTACCCTATTATAAGCCTCTGTTTAATGAAGAGCAGGGTTCAAATACCCATTATTTATACTATATTTTTAGAATAGTGGGTCATAAACTCAATATTTAATCGTTTTTTAATACTTAATCCCATAATATACATATAATTTTATTAAATTTAATTTTATAACTCCATTTTAAACAAACTGAATATGTTATAAGATTAAGTAATTATTATCAAAAATTTTAATTTAGCTTAATTTTATACTCGCTGGAGACCTTTTTATAGGCTAGATAGGCCTGTTTTTGGGTAAAATTGCCATTTACGAGGCCAAAATAGTCGATCCCGCTGCTGAAATGCTGCGGGGTATCTCTAAAAAATGCCCAAAACACCTTCTGAACCCCTTTCCATCTGAGAGGTTCGCCATAGACCTTCTCAACCCAGGCAGCCTGTTCCCACTCAGTGGGATTACGACCAAGCCACCACCCCCTAAGCGACGAATTATCATTGCCCGGGCAGCCTAGCTCCGTGAACCAGATAGGCTTATCCGCATCGCCATTTTTTTCCATAACGCGATACACCCCCAGATAGTTGTTCTTCAGGATCTGAATTCCGTCTTTCTTCAAAGGATCTGTGAAGGGGTGAATATTGACAATATCAAAAGACTCTTTCCCGGCCATTTTATAGACCTTTTTTAGATTAATAGGCCAATACTTCGACAAGCCGCCTAAGACAATCTGGCAGGTCGGATCTTCTGCTTTGAGCGCCTCTGAGGTATCTTTCAGAAGCTCACTGTATGTTTTCATGTCATCCTGAGGGTTCCAGTAGTTGGGCGAATCCGGCTCATTCCATATTTCCCAATACCTGACCCTATCCTTGTAGCGGTGCACCACCGTCATGGCATATGAAATATACGCTTCTTTCGGAGGAGCCTCATTCCATTTTTGACCGGTCCAATTCGCGGAATAACCGAGAACTCCTAGTATTTTAATGTGATGTTTATCCAATATCCCGACAATATTATCGTATTTTGTAAAACTAAAATATCCCTGTCGAGCTTCGATGTCATTCCACAGAAAATCCATACGGATGAAAGCCACCCCCGCTTTTTCCATGAGTTCGGCTGCTTTTTCTATTTTTTTAGTCGAGTAATGATGGTTGTTCCAGGAGTGGTCCCACGCCACGAAATCCAGCACGCCGAAAGGACTCGTTGAATCACGGGTATCCATCGCGGCTTCGGCCGCAATCGCTCCTTGACCTACACCCATAAAAAGGAAGCAAGCAGCGGCAGTCTGAATAAGACGCAATTTTATTTTACGAGTGAATGTTTTGATCTGGGCCTCACGTTTCAGGGCGGCCGAAAGACTTGTCTTCGTTTCTTGATAAACAACGTGTACCGGAAGATGGGATCTTACGTAACGACTGCCTTTTCCTTGAGAGTGTTCTTTTAAACGGCGTTTTACGTTCTTAGCGATTCCGGTATAAAGAGAGCCATTGCGGCATTCCAGGATGTAAACGAACCAGCGCATTCTTTAACGGTAGGGACGTCTCGGACCGCGGAAACCACCGCCACCGCGTCTGTGCCCGGGCGGTGAGAAGGTGCGGGAAAAATTGA
Organism: Candidatus Omnitrophota bacterium; assembly: GCA_023248025.1. Classification (GTDB taxonomy): domain Bacteria; phylum Omnitrophota; class Gorgyraeia; order 2-02-FULL-51-18; family 2-02-FULL-51-18; genus JAHFFI01. The sequence continues at coordinate 4,493 of JAHFFI010000031.1, read as the reverse complement.
CGGGTTTATCGAAAGTCACAGCCGGAACATCGGGATGCTGCGAAACCTGAAGCGTCGCGCGCATGAGGCGCTCGATGTCACGGACATTGCTTCCCTGGTCGGGCATGGCAAAAGAAATGGCGTGCCCTTCGTGTCCCGCACGGCCCGTACGACCGATACGGTGCACATAATTCTCGCTGTCTTCGGGTAGGTCATAATTGATGACAAGCTCTATGCCTTTGACATCTATGCCGCGCGCGGCGATATCCGTCGCTATGAGAACACGGTAACGGCCTGTCTTAAAACCTTCAAGCGCTTCGCGGCGTTGACCAAGAGACCGGTCGGAATGGATTTCGGCGGCTGAAAAATTCATCTGGCGCAGCGCTATCGTGATCTTTTTGGCGCTGATCTTCGTTCTTGCGAACACAAGCACACTGCCTTGGTACTGCTGTAAAATCTTTCCCAGAAGAGTGCGTTTAGCGTCCTGGCGCACGATAAAAACTTCCTGTGAAATTTTTTCAGGAGCCGTCCCCGGGACGGCAATTTCCACGCGCACCGGCAACTTCATGAAAGCCGCCGCTATACGCACAATCGCTTCGGGCATGGTCGCCGAGAAGAACATGGTCTGTCTTTCTTTGGGAAGAAATCTCGCTATGCGTTGTATCTGTGGCGCAAAACCCATGTCCAGCATACGGTCGGCCTCATCCAGAACCACCATTTTAATGTCATTCAGATTGACGGTCTTTCTTTCGAGATGGTCAAGCAGGCGTCCCGGTGTCGCGATCAAAACACGGGTTGTAGACTTTTTTACGGTTTGAATTTGGGCCATCATATTCATTCCGCCGATGAGAATCACGGTGCGAATATTATAAGGCTGGCCGATCTTGTGTAAGGTCTCTTCCACCTGTAAAGCCAGTTCCCGGGTCGGCACAAGTATGACGGCGCGACCGGGACCCTGCAGCAGTCTTTGTATCATGGGAATGCCGAATGCCAGCGTTTTGCCGGTGCCGGTCTGGGCAATGCCCATCACGTCCTTGCCTTCAATAGCGATAGGAATGGCTTTATGCTGAATAGGCGTCGGCGTCTTGAACTTCATGCGTTCCAAAATTTCTAGAATTCCGGGAGCGATGCCGAGGCCGTAAAAGGTCGAGTGACTATTGTCGGTTGTCATAAGGTTGGCATTATACCATAGCGCACCCCACGAAGTGGGAAGTTCAGCTTTTTAGTTTTAACGCAACGGTGTTGATACAGTAACGTTTCCCGGTCGGCGGAGGTCCATCGTCAAATACATGCCCGAGATGCGCTCCGCATCGGGCACAAAGGACTTCAGTGCGGTGCATGCCATAAGCCCTATCGTCTTCGGCAATAACATTGAGTGGTGAGACAGGATCAAAAAAACTGGGCCAGCCGGTGCCGGATTCAAATTTATTCCCGTACGCGAATAAATCCGTTCCGCAACCGACACACTGATAAATACCTTTTCCCGAAGAAGGGATGGCACATTGCTTGCTGAAAGGCTTTTCTGTCCCTTTTTTACGGGTCACATCGAATTGCTCGGGCGTAAGGATCTTGCGCCATTCGGCGTCCGTTTTTACGACACGCGCGACTTTTTCGGTCTTACCGGTGGAAGCGTTGTAAACTTCGATAGCAGTGTCTTGAACCATAACAGCCCCCATTATAAAAGGAAAACATGCTAAAAGTAAAAAAAGTCTCTTCATGAGTGAAGCCAGAAATAAAAACGGTTGAAAAGGGGTCGGGAACTCAAAGCGGGCTTGAGCAACGCGCGGAACGGTGAATCAAACAAAGCACCGCTTAATTGGTTGGCGATCCGGCTTCGCCAAAATAACTTCACGTGGTCCGAAGCATAGCGCTCGAGTGTGCCACTGCGAATATGTGAAGCCATCAAACGCGCAGAAAGAATGGCATGTTTCATGCCAAAACCCAGAAAAGGATGCGTGGGCATTTTCGCGTCGCCGACCGCCAGGTCCTGTGACACATGACGATAATCGATGACCGAGCTGCCTTTGATCTCAGAAACTTCCATTCCAAATTCTTCCTTTATTTTTTCTTTCAATGAAAGTATACCGCTGAATAAATTTTTCTTCATGACAAAAGCGGCATGTCTTTTGCCGTCATTTAATGGGACGGACCCGAGATAAATACCCTTCCCATAAAACATTTGAAGTTCGGGCGCGTCGGTACCGGGGACTTCCGCCTGAAAACCTATCCAATCACCCTTTTTTTTCTCGGCACCATCCGCGCGGATCACAAGCGCTTTTTCGCTTATTTTTTGGTTCTTGGCATGGTTGGTTCCGTTCAAAAAAGAATCGAGCGCTATTCTGGGCATCGTAACCATGGGATGCTTCAAAGAGTGGCGACTCAGAAATTTGCGTCCCCAATAATGCCCGATATGGCTGAGCACTTGTGGCTTTGGCAAAGAAAATAGCGAATCAAGATACTGCCAGCTATCCCACTGTAAAACCCCACCGCATACTTTTTCTCTTGGGAAAGAACGGTTATCGATAAGTACGGAGGGAATACCCGAAAGCGCAAGCTCCCGGCAAAGCACCTGCCCCGCTATTCCCGCTCCGACAATGATGATATCACGCATAATGGCTGAGCTCGATGCGGAAAACAGGTTTTTTTTGGATTCTCGATTCAGGAATGCGTGCCAGACGCGCATAACGAACGAAATCTTCTTCGGTAAAAGAACGTTTCACTGAAAGCGTTGCATCATTCATTACGATATTTTTAAATGAAAAAAACGCGAGAAACGCCGCGCCCGCATACGCAATCCTCGACCGGTAGAGGTCGTTTATAATAAAACCTTTCTTGGCGTTCCGGTGAACGAGCACGAGAAGCCGAACGATCTCCTCGTCGGTCAAGTGATGGAAGAACATGGAGGAGATAATAAAATCAAACTTGCCAAGCGCCTCGAGATCAAAAGCCGATGCGGTCTTATAAAAAAGCCCTTCTGTTTTAAAATTCTTTTGCGCATAGGCGATGCAGGAAGCATGGGTGTCAATAGCTGTGATGTCCGCTTTTTTATGGTGGCAGGTCGCCCAGCGGGATAATGCGTACGGGATGTCACCGGAACCGGTACCGATGTCCAGCACGCTAAAATGATCCGGAACGGAATAGGAGGAAAAATAATCCAAAATAACGCGGGCGCCCCAAAAAAAACGGTTCACCCGCCGCATAAATAGAAGTGACGCTAATAAGTCTTTTTCCGGAATATCCGCTTCGTCCAGCCTTTCTCGCTCATTAGAGCGGATCATGAACTTAATTCCTTGTGACGGAAACAAGTGACAAGATGATCGTTCACCATGCCGGTAGCCTGCATATGAGCGTAACAGATGGTAGAACCTACGAAACGAAAACCTTTTTCTTTTAACGCTTTGCTCATTCTATCGGATTCGGGTGTTGTGGCCGGAATTTCTTTTAAGTTTTTCCAGCGATTTATGATGGGTTTTCCATTAGTGAATTGCCAGATAGTGCGCGAAAAACCGCCTTTATTTTCCTGAATAGCAAGGAACGCACGTGCATTCGTAATGGTCGCTTCGATTTTTAAGCGGTTTCTAATAATTCCGGCGTCTTTCATGAGCTTAAGGACCTTGGGCTTGCCATAGCGTGCGATCTTTTCGGGATCAAATCCATCGAAGGCCTGCCTGAAATTTTCCCGTTTATAAAGTACCGTCCTCCAACTTAATCCCGCCTGCATTCCTTCGAGTATTAAAAATTCAAAAAGTTTTCGGTCATCGTAAAGTGGCCAGCCCCATTCCGTGTCATGGTATACGGTCATGAGCACATCTCCGGCAGGCCAGGGACAGGACGTTTTTATTTTTTTCTCGTTCATTCTGACACGATAGCTTAAGATGAATCGAGATGGAAGAAAAAAACCACTCCACCTACAGGACCTCGTCGTTTATTTTTTTGCGGCTGATGGGCTTGATTTATCTTGTCGCCTTCATTTCATTGGGCGTACAGGTCTCTGGCCTCATAGGCCCGAACGGCATTATGCCGGCTCTTTCCGAAACCCCGCTCCGTATTCTCTGCTGGGGGGGCGCTTTTTTTTCGGTATTCATCATGACCGGTATCCTTCCTTCCCTTTTTCTTTTTCTGAATTGGCTATTTTATCTCCTCCTTTTCAGCGCAGGCGGGCCTTTCTTGTCTTTCCAATGGGATACGCTGCTTCTGGAGGCAGGATTTCTGGCACTATTTTTATCGCTGAGTGATGGCGTGAAAATCTTCCGTTTTTTTCTAAAATTACTTTTATTTAAGCTAATATTCTCTTCGGGTCTTGTAAAAATCGCCAGCGGAGATCTCGTTTGGAGAAATTTAACGGCGCTCCAGTACCATTTCCAAACCCAGCCTCTGCCGGTCTGGATAAGCTGGTACGTTCACCATCTGCCTGCTTGGTGCCATAAAACAGCCTGCGTTGGGGTGTTCGCAGTTGAACTTGTATCGCCCTTTTTTATTTTTTTCCCTCGAAGCATTCGCCATGTTGCGGCGTG
>JAHFFI010000123.1:0-2500 GCA_023248025.1 Candidatus Omnitrophota bacterium | reverse complement strand
AGCCGGGGTCATTCAATGAATATAACAACTGTCTGGGCAGTCGTTATCATCGGTGTGGTCGTAAGCAGCCTGGGCGTCCATTTTTGGATTAAAAAAAAGGTTAAATCCGGTCTTCGTCCGATTGTCTTCGTGATTTTGGGTTTCGTATTTTTTCTTGCATGGATTTTGTCGGAAGATGCTGGCCATCGCGAGGCTGAAAATCTTCGCAGGATGCTGCAGGGACTGGCTCCCACATACGCTTATGAAATGCAGTTGCTTGGCCATCCGTCGCTTCCTCTTGAGGCTTCCGCGAATGATCCTACTTATCTGGCTCTTATTCGTCGTCAGATAGACTGGCTGAAAATCAATCCGTTCGTAAATGACATTTATACCTTTCGTAAGCGTCCGGATGGAAAAATTGTTTTGATGGTGGATTCGGAAACGGATTATGACCATAACGGCCGTTATGAAGGAGAGCGAGAGCAAAGAACCAAAATCGGTGAGGTGTATGAAGAAGCGGATGAAAAATTAGAAAATGCGTTTAAAGGCATACCCAGTTTTGATGATGAACCCTATACGGATCGATGGGGTGTCTGGGTGAGCGCTTACACACCTATTTTTCGTGAAGATGGAAGCGTCGACGCTGTTCTGGGCGTAGACTATAGCGCTAAGAGTTGGGTATCAGCCATCGCGCGTAGAAAAGCCTCTGTGATTGTGCCTTTTTTTCTACTGCTCTTGGTCATCATTGTTAGTAGCGGCATCATCGCGTTCATGAAGGCCGAAGTGGCCGAGCGCAGAAGACTGGAAACGCATCTCTTGCAGTCACAAAAAATGGAAACGGTTGGAACGCTGGCCGGAGGCATCGCACACGACCTTAACAACCAGCTGACGCCGTTGGTCGGTTATTTGGATATTATCATGGGTCAGACCAAGCCGGACAGCGCGGACAGGCCCATGTTGGTTGAGGCGGTTAAAGCCGCCAATCGCTGCGCGGACGTTGTGCAAAGACTGCTCTCATTCTCAAAGCCATCTACAGGCAAAAAGGACGTTATTTCTGTTAAGGAGCTTTTGGGTGAATTGGGCACTCTTTTTGAGAAAATCGCTCCGTCCACGATACAGTTGACGATCGATTGTGCGCATGACACATGGAGCCTAGAGGGAAATGCATCGGAACTTCACACTGTCCTTATGAACCTGGCGGTGAACGCGCGTGACGCGATGCCATCCGGCGGAAAGCTAACGATTCGGACACAGAATATCGAGGCGACCAGTGATGAGGCCTTGCAGGCCCCTGACCGGTGCCGGACGATCAGGATCGACGTGACGGATACAGGGATCGGCATGACTCCTGCAATTTCGTCAAGAATATTTGAACCATTTTTTACAACCAAAGAGCGCAGCAAGGGCACGGGTCTGGGGCTGGCTATGGTTTTTAATATTGTAAAGGAGCATCGCGGACGCATTCATGTGACAAGTGAGACCGGAAAAGGCTCGACATTTTCTCTTTATTTTCCAGCCTCGGCATCCACGGCGGCTGAAGGACTCTCCCTCAAGCCGCGCGATTCAAACCGCCAATCCGTATTGCCCAGAGGCAGCGAAACCGTACTTTTTGTGGATGATGAAGAATCCTTGCGCGTGATGGGAAAAGCATTTCTTGATCGCCTTGGTTACCGGGCGATTCTGGCAAAAGACGGACAGGAAGCGGTGGATATATATCGTCAACAAAAAGACAAAATAGATCTTGTGATTCTTGACATGACGATGCCCCGTCTTACTGGCCGCGAAGCGCTTCGCCGCATATTGGAGATTAAGCCCCAGGCAAAAGTGCTGCTCTGCAGCGGTTTTACAGTTGAAGGCAATCCCAAAGAGCTGATCGCCGCAGGCGCTAAGCAGTACATTGCTAAACCATACAATATCAGGATTTTTGCAGACGGTATTCGACAAGCACTTGATAAATGATACAATGGGGCATGAAAAATCCTCTCGTCTGGTTTTCTATTACGCTAATATTACTGGCTGCATGCACGTATCTACCGATCAGGATCAAGAATGACCAGCTTCGTAGTTTTGTGATGCGTTGGGTGCTTGTACCGGTGAGTATTGTTATCATCGTCTATGTGTATCCCGTGGGGATAGAGGTTTTTAAAGGATTGTTCGTGAAATGATGTCATTCACCACCGCCAATCTCATTGGCGGGACAATTTTTAGCGGTGTAGGTTTGGCGGCTTTTATTTATGGAAAAAAACAGGTCAGTTTTAAGCCGATGATCATCGGTGCCGTGCTCATGGGGTACCCGTTCTTTATTACGAATACGGTCGCAATATATGCCGTGGGTGCTGTATTAACCGTCGCTTTGTTTGTTTTCAACGATTAAAAAATTGTCACTTAGCCACCGACGGGTCCTGTCAAAGGACGAGGTCTATTTGTCTCCGCCATCAAATCGCACGAGCGATTTGTGGACGGATCCGTCCTCTGGCGGACTCGCCGTCTATTAGCGGCTCCGGGCAAATAGAGCATTCCC
>JAHFFI010000030.1 GCA_023248025.1 Candidatus Omnitrophota bacterium | reverse complement strand
AAAAATCCCGTAAAAAAAAGGTGCAGAAAAAGAAGGCCTCCGACGGTGATGGCAAGACCGACAATCACAACCTTTTTCAAATAAGCGGTCTCTTCTTTAACGACAGCCGACACAAGATTGCCGGGCAAGGTCTCTGCGGACACAAGATTATAGGCGAGGGCTTTTACTTTAGAGGATGACTTCGCGGCCGCTCCCATCGCAGCTACAAGTCCTGATGAATAACTTTGTGTGCTCCCGGGTCGTTTCACCGGATTCAGATTCTGCACCGGAATATTCAACTCACTTAATAGTTGACGGTCCCATTGGTTATAGGTTTTATCCGTGTCAGCGCAAAATATCAATGACTTCACGCTCAAGTTTTTAAAATTTTGCGAGAAATAACTTAAAGAAACACGCACTTCCGCAACCAAGGATTGAAAACTGACCGCGTCTCCTTCTTCTTTCGTGATTTCGCAGTGACGCGTGATGAGTATCATCGAACCCTGAACGACGATCATATCCAAATTACCCTTCTCATCCAGATTTAATAGCATAAAAACATCTTTAAAGGGTTCTCTCAGCGCGGACAAAAATAACCGCAGCCGCGAGATCGGAGCGGGTTCCAGCGAACGTATCTTCAGACCCGCCTGCCCTAAAGTTTCGGTGATAGAATTTATGGTTATTTTTTTAGCGGCCAGAAACATGACCTTCATTCTTTTTTTTGTTTTGTCCGGAAAAACCTTATAGTCGTACACAAGATCTTGTATTTCGAAGGGTAAATATTTCTGGGCCTCAAAACGGATAGCATTTTTCCGCTCTCTGGAAGGCAGGAGAGGCATCTCAAAATAACGGACAAAGCCATCGGTATCAGAAATGCACACATCCACGGCGTTTTGACGAATGGCCGCTTGTTGAAAAGCTGTTTGAACTGCCGCTAGGGCGGGATTAGGTGTGTTGTTTTGAAAATCTCGCTGATCGATACTTTGAATGGCCGATTTCGTGAGTTGATACGCTCCCATAGCATAGCGACACTCTGCCACGTATACGCGGTCTCTATCTAGATACACCCCCACGGTAGAACTCAAACCAGATGTACCCCCTGTATGATTTTGGACTACTACTAATAGTGTCTATCGTACTAAATTGTGCCTCAGCTTTCAAATGATATATATTGTAGGCAAAGCTATTTATGGGACCTCAATTTCCTGAAACACTTTTTTAACAATCGTTTCTGACGTAAGCTCCTGCGCCTCAGCCTCATAGGTCGGAATAACCCGGTGGCGCAATACGTCGAGTCCGACGGCCTTAACATCATCAGGTGTGACGAACGCGCGGCCTTTCATGAAAGCGTAGGCTTTGGCAGCGACGTTGAGATAAATTGTGGCGCGGGGGCTTGCGCCGTACATGATAAGCCCTTTTAAGTCCTTTAATTTGTACGCTTCGGGCTCGCGCGTGGCGCAGACGATATTGATGATATAATTCTTCACTTTTTCATCGACGTAAATATTACGCACTGTTTCGCGGGCCCTTAAGATATCCGCCGGCTGAGCGACAGGATTGATAACAATTTTTTTCCCGCTCGTCATGCGCTCCATAATTTCGTATTCTTCATTTTTTGAGGGATAAACGACTTTGAGCTTCAGCATGAAACGATCCACCTGCGCTTCGGGAAGTGAGTAGGTGCCTTCCTGCTCGATGGGATTTTGCGTCGCCATCACCAGAAACGGCTCTTCGAGAGGATAGGTCTGTCCGCCCAGCGTGATTTGACGCTCCTGCATGGCCTCGAGAAGCGCTGACTGCACTTTTGCGGGCGCCCTGTTTATTTCATCGGCTAGAATAATATTCGAAAAAAGCGGACCCTTTTTAGTGGAAAATTCCCCTGTCTTGGGGTTGTAAATAAGCGTCCCCAAAAGATCGGCCGGCAGAAGGTCGGGCGTGAACTGGATGCGCTGAAAGCCGGTGTTAATGGCCTGTGCCAGTGTTTTAACGGATAAAGTTTTGGCCAGGCCCGGAACGCCTTCCAGAAGCACATGGCCGCCGGCCAAAAGACCCATGAGAAGCCGCTCGATAAGATACTGCTGGCCCACGATGGCCTTGCCTATCTCCTGCTGAAGCGCGTGCACAACCCCGCTTTCTTTTTCAATACGTTCCGTGAACTCTTTAAGGTCAGCTGTTGCCATTTTTGACTCCTCCGTTACATGACTTTGAATGATTTTTGCCCGAAAATAAAATCACCGATGTAAATCCTGAATTCATATTCTCCGGGGTGATCAAATTTAACCGAAAGTAAATTAAAAACAAGCTCACAGTCGCGGGAGCGATCCTCCACTTTGAACTGTCGGATCACCGCCTGGTTCAGCGACTTTTCCGAATTAAGGTCAAAAAGCTCCAGCACAAAATCAAAAACTCCTTCGATCTCACGGAACTGCACGTAAACGCTCATCGAAGGATGGGCCGTCGGGAAAGCTTTGGCTTTTATGCGGTCAAAAAGTCCTATGAGCGTGCGCTTGTGCGTGCCTTCCTCTACGATCGTATGGTCGCATATCAGCATCGCTTTTAATATCGGTTTGGGCTGCATTTTATTATTTAATCCTGTGTTATTTCATCCGGTAATTCGTTGATGTTCTCGGACTGAGCAGGAAAATATTGTTTCAATTTTAAACCGACGCTCCGCACGCCTTCTATAATCCCTTGTTTTAGCTCATTTTTCAAAAAATATTTTTCCATCACATCTCGGGTGTCCCGCCAGAACACGTCACCCGCTTCTTTATGAATACCTTCATCGCCAAAAATAGCGAAGCGACGGTTCCTGGGATCGACCAGAATCAGAACGCCGTTCCTCAGGCGGGTTTTCCGCATCTTGAGTTTTTTGAATATCGTTTTCGCATGCACCAGAATATCAGTATCGGTGCTTGTGCGGATATGCACGCGAATCTGACCGCTCGTTGCTCGCTCCTGCTTCATGATCTCGGAGCGAATCGCTTCAAGCTCCGAGGTATCCAGGTATTTTACCATCGACCGCTCGCTCCGCCACCCCCAAAACTTCCGCCGCCGCCCCCGCCAAAACCCCCTCCTCCGAAACCTCCGCCAAAACCTCCCGAGCTCCATCCGCCTCTGCCCCGTCTTGTCGGCGAGATCGTCGTGCCCCCCATAAGCGACTGCGCAAAAAACTTCCGCAGCATGAAAAGAAAAAATACGGCCGGACACGCCCAGAGGAAACCGACCAGTCCGAACAAAAACGCCGGAACCGCAAGGACCATGAAATAAGCCATTAGCGGCGCCGTAAAATAAAGAATGAGCGCTACAAAAATAAGCGGAGAATACTTTTCCAGCGGGTCGGCTTTGCTCTCGGGAGATTGGTATTCACCCTTGAGTGCCTGCATGATCGCGTTGGTCGCGGCCGAGATTCCTTTTTCAGCTTCCCCCGCTCTGAAGGCCGGGACTATTTCATTGCGAATAATTCTGTCTGCCGTGACGTCCGGCAAGGCTCCCTCGAGACCGTATCCTACTTCGATTCGGACCTGGCGATCCTGCATAAAAATGAGAAGAATAACGCCGTTGTCTTTGCCTTTTTGCCCGATCTTCCATTTTTCGGCCAGACGTATAGAAAAATCTTCTAGAGAGCCGCCTTCCAGAGAATTAAAAATAGCAACAACGATTTGGTTGGACGTTTCAGATTCGAACGCCGCCAGACGATTTTCTAAATCCGCCTTGACAGGCTCGGCCAGAACACCCGCGTAGTCGTTGACACGCGCCGAAGGATTTGGGGGGATTTCCAGCGCAAGCGCAACGGGAGGCGCTAAAAGTAGGAAGCCCACCAAAAAAAATATTATTCTCTTACCTGTCATCTGTCTTCTGTCTTTTGTCTTTTAAAATTTAACTTTAGGCGCCTGGCTCGCGGCGGCATCCGACTTGAAGTACTCTTTGGAACGAAAACCAAACATTCCCCCGATCACGTTGGTTGGAAACTGACGCAAACGCGTGTTGAACATCTGGGCCTGAGCGTTGAAGCGGCCGCGTTCGACGGAAATACGGTTTTCGGTGCCTTCAAGCTCCGCCTGCAAGGATAAAAAATTCTCGTTGGCTTTAAGCTCGGGATAACGTTCAACAACCACGAGTAAACGCGACAAGGCCGACGATAACGCCGCCTGAGAATCGGTAAACTGCTTGAATTTTTCAGGATCATTCACGACATTCGGCGAAATAGAACCCGCCGCGCGCGAGCGTGCCTCGGTCACCGCCGTGAATGTGTCCTTCTCATGAGCCGCATAACCCTTCACGGTCTCTACGAGATTGGGGATAAGATCCAGACGACGTTGGTAAACATTTTCCACCTGCGCCCACGCCTGTGAAACAGCCTCATCCATTCGCACGAGATCATTGTAAGAACCGGCGAAAAAGAGCCCAATCATGCCGATGATACCGATGATTATCAATAAAATCTTCAGTCCTTTTTTCATTTCATCCTCCTATGTTAATAATTGATTTCAAAAACTTAAAATCTCGAGCGAACTTATGATCCGTTTGGCGCCTGGAATCGGGCGCACTCTTGCTTGGTCCCGGACCCCGGAAGTGGTCCTTCGGCTACATTAAACAAACGTAACCGGCAGGGCCTGTCGAAGGAGAAGGCCTATTTGTCCTCGCCGTCTATTAGCGGCTCCGGGCAAATAGACCTTCCCCTTCGCCACCCGCCGGATAATGCTTGTTTAATCAAGCACTCATTCAAGACCCAGACAACCCGACGGGTGGCGAGTGGTGCGGTCCCTATTTGCCCGGAGCCCGTAAGGGCGAGGACAAATAGGGCGCGCCCGAGCCAGGCCCTGTCGGTTACTGTTATTTTTTAATTTTTTTCTGTTGGTACATAATAATATCGGCGCGCGACAAAAGATCCTCAATGGAGCACGGTGTGCGCGGGTCAAAATGAACTATGCCCATACTCATGTGCAAAGCATAGGACTTGTGAGATTTTATATTCCTCTCTTCTATGCGCGTCTGTAGGCGTTTGGTGATCAAAAGCGCATTGGTTTCTGCAGCTCCGATGGCTAAAACCGCAAATTCGTCACCGCCGAGTCTTGCGACAATGTCCGGTTCACGGAACGCCTGACGCAAAATTTTTGCGATTTCCAGGAGTGCCGCATCCCCTTCGCTATGGCCGTAGCTGTCGTTAATATGTTTTAACCCGTCAAGATCGCCGAACAAAAGAAGCATGGGCTCTTTGTTGCGTTTGGCCTGTTTCAATTGCTGCGAGCCAAGCGCCAGGAACCCGCGGCGATTGAGTAATCCGGTCAAAGAATCATCAAGCGACATGGATAACAGCTTTTCTTCGAGCTCCACTCGATCCGTCACGTCCCGGGAATTCACCACCGCGATGAGTCCGCAAGACTGGTCCAGCGCCGTACTCCCGACCGCCTCAATAAAACGCCAGCCTTTATCCTTATGACGGAAACGGAACTGCACCCGATGATTCAGGACTCGGTCCTTGATAGCGGTGCCAAATTCCTGCTCAGTCTTAAGCCTATCCTCCGGGTGTACAAATTCAAAAATACTTTTTCCCACCAGTTCCTGAGGAGCATAGCCGAAGATCTTTTCCACGGAAGGGCTTTCGTAGATGACGGTGCCGTCGGGACTCAGGAGTGTGATGATATCCGATGAATTTTCTATCATGATGCGAAAGCGTTCTTCGCTGACCTTAAGAGATTCCTCGGTGCGCCTATTCAGCGATACGTAATAGATCACGCGGGACAAAAGGCGGTTATTGGTGTGTTCTTTTAGAAGGTAGTCTTTGGCGCCATCCATGACGGCCTGCGCCGCGTCCACTTCGTGTTGGGATTCAGCCAGTATAATGACGGGTGCGTTGATGCCGCTCCGACAAAAATTTTTGTAAATCTCCGGTGGCTGATCCTGAGTTGAGATATCCAAAAGGATAATCTCGGGATGGTCTTCATTCGCGTGCGGGGTGGTTGGCAGATCGCCCAGCGTGCGCGTCTCAAAAATAAGGTTCTTTTCAGCAGAAAGCATGGCCTGAATGCGCAGCGCTTCCGGAGCGTGAGCTTCAATAAGAAGTATTTTGATGAATGGATCCCCTACCATCTGCAAACCTCTTTTTTTGTGTGTGCGAGGGTATTTTAATGCGAGGACCACCCCGCTTCAACTAAAATCGGACCTACTACTAGAGCGTGCCAGAGGGGTCAGACCCCTCTGGCACGGTATTCAAAAAAAATTGAACGAAAATCAAGCCCTCAAACGTCTAGTATGATAGGAGGACACCATGCCAAGACCAGCGAGAATCCTATTTTGCGGGGCCTATTATCACGTGTTTAATCGGGGTGTTAATAAAGGAATCATCTTTTTTGATGATCGAGACAAGCGGGTATTCTTACAACTGCTTGGAAATGCTATAGATAAATATCAGCTGAGTTGTTTTGGTTATTGCCTAATGCCGAATCATTTTCATATTTTTTTACAAACCGACATAGGTAATTTGGATAAATTCATGCAATCCCTACAGAGCCGATACGCCCAATACATTAATTTAAAATACGGCCGCGTCGGATCGTTTTTCCAGGGGCGGTATCAAAGTCGCATTGTAGAAAAAGATAAATACTCCCTGACGCTGATCCGATACATTCACCGTAATCCCGTCGGTTTCAGAAAGTCCTTCGAAAAATATCCCTGGTCAAGCTACGTCTTCTATCTTCAAAGGGAGATTAAGCCTTCATGGTTAAATACCAATTGGATATTAAAACAATTTCATCCAAACTCCGGCAAGGCAACTCAATTATTTCACGAATTTCATCTTATGTCGGTGCCAGAGGGGTCTGACCCCTCTGGCACCTTTGATTCATGGCAAATGAAGGATACGAGACGCCCTGAGGCGGTTTTTTCTCTGCGGAAGGAATAGAAATCCTTATTCTCGGAATAAGTGTCTATCCCACTATCGGAGATGGCGCGAACAGGAACTCCGATCTCCGCAAGCTGGCGACTATTTTCTTTGGCGAGGTCAAAATAATGCTTATTTTTGATGCACACCGTGGTCTTTGGGAAGATCTTGAGGAATTCGGGGCCCACTTCATAGTTTTTCTTACGGATGCAGGGCCCGAATAAAGCCTTTATCCGGCTCGTCGATATGCCCGCTCTCCCTGCCAATGTTTTTACCGCTTTTTGAGCAATGCCGAGGCGTGTCCCTTTCCAGCCGGCATGCACAAGACCGACCCAGCCGCCTCCTGAAATAAAAACAGGCAAACAGTCGGCCGTAAATACAAGCAGCGTCAGGTCTTTTATATTTGTAATGACGCCGTCGCTTTCCGGAAAATGACGGAAACCGCTTTTTTTAAGATTGATGGCGTTATCAATAACAACAACACCGTCTGAATGCACTTGGTTTAGCACGACGAAGTTCCCTGGAAAACGCTGGAGGAATTGGGCCTGAACTATGGGATCTTTCAACGCTTCGGTTCTTTGCATGAATACCGGAAAGTGTTTGGTTGTAAACCCCGCTTTGATGCCGGTTTTTTTCCAGTTCTTGAAATAAAATATCTCTTCTTTAAAAAATTTCCTCAAGCGTTCTCGGCACTTTCCAAAGGAAGGTCGAGCACCGGCCAGGTCTTTGCGTCCTTGTCGTCGAAATGCCACCATTCGGTGGAAATACCGACAAAGCCTTCTTTGGCCATTTCATCCTGAAGCCGTTTGCGATTTTTCATTTCTTCGGGCGATGCTTTATCGTAATTGCGGTGCGCACGGTCCGAGAATTCATCATAGGCCGAAGGCATCGGAAGCTCACGGCCATGGGCATCCACGAGCGTCAGATCCACCGCGGCGCCGCGGTTATGATTGGACCCTTTTGCAGGATTGGCGATGAAACCTTCCAGAGGGAACTTCGCCCACATTTTTTTCTGCACGGAGAGCGGCCGGTATCCATCGAAAATTTTAAGGCCTAACCCATTTTTCTCAAGACTCTCCTGAACACGCAGTATCTTCACAGCCACTTCTTTCCTTAAAAAACAACGCGCCACCGGATAAAGCGTCTCTTTCATGAAATTATCCGGCGTCGCGTACTTGATATCGATGCGAATACGAGGGTTCAGTTTCTGAATCTCAACCAAGGGACTGTCTCCAAGTAAAAACCCTTGCGGGCCGATGATGAGCGCCGCAAGGGCGATAAAAAGACGGAGTTTCTTCAATTACTTGCCCGCAGAGGCCCTTCTCTGCTGATAGCGTTCGCGCTGGTCTTTAAAGAACGGGACCGGATTGATGTTCTTGAAAAAGCTACCCATGCCCTGTCCTGTCTGCGTTAAACCTGAGCGCTCGCCTTCTCTGTCCCAAAATCCCGGCGCTTTTTTTACGGTATTTCCACCGCCGTTCGCTTCCTGCGCTTCACGTGCTTTGCGTTGAGCGGCCTTGTATTCCTTCATTTTCTGGTACTCCGGCGAACCCGGTTCCGCCGAAAAAGCCGGGACCAAACCCGATAAAAATAAAACCGATACAATCAGTGCAGATATATTGCGTTTCATGGCATTTCTCCTATGTTAATAATTAATTTCAAAAACTTTCCACCGCATCCTCGATCCGTTTGGCCCCCGAAATCGGGTATTCATCCCTGTAACCGACGGGTCTTAATCGGATCCATCAAGCCCTGTAACCGACAGGGCCTGGCTCGGGCGCGCCCTATTTGCCCGGAGCCGCTAATAGACGGCGAGGACAAATAGGCCTTCCCCTTCGACAGGCCCTGCCGGTGGCTGAGCGATACATTCATTTAAAAAAATCCCTGGCTTGTTGTTTGCCGGTGATTTGCTTGTAATCTTCGTAATCAATGAACGTAAGATCCGGCCGCCGGTCTTTGATGCGCTTGACCGTAGCGCCCCGCCCGCCGTCCATCGCGCCCGTATGCCGTGACGCAATGAAATGAAATTCCGTGGAGCACTTGGGACAGATCTTTGTCTTCGCGTAATCAATGCCCAGCTCCCGGCAATTGACGCAGTCCGCCGTCACGTCGCCCACGATCAGCAGATGTTTGGCAATGTTCGTAATATCGCACGCCTGCCAGATACGGATGTAGAATGACATCAGAACAGGCTCGTCGGGAAACTATTTTCGACTTTTTTCTGGGCCTTGACGTCACTCGCCGCATTTTTCCAATCAATCGGAATATCATAGGTCTGGTAGTCGCGGTTCGAGATAAACGATACTTTGCCGTGCTTGAGACCGTATTCGTAAACTTCTTTTGTGATCTTTACATCGTCAAAACAATATTTTTTAAGCTCCTCCATGCGACCTTCTTTGAAAAGGCGTATGGCGTCCCACCCGCTGCCGGATTTGGAGGCCTGCAGCGTCGCCTGCGCCACACTTTGGAGACTGACGCGGTGGCCGCGTACTTTTTCTATCTCGACCAAAATATCCAATATTGGAAAACTTTTGACCGACGCCGCAAAGTAAGGCGCCAGCACTTCCATGTCAAAATCACGGACATTGAATCCCACGACGAGATCAGCCTGCTTCAGCACCTCTTCCAAGCGCGTGAGTTCTTTTTCCTCAAAGCCCGTATACGAATCTGTTTTGGAATCATAAATACACGCAACGGACACTTTCAAAAGATGGAGCTTCTTTCTGTCCACTTCATTGAAACCTCTCTGCGTCTCGACATCGAGCACGATGTATCTCATCGCGTTGTCACGGCTCCGTATTTGGCGGAACTCACAAGTTTTGAATATTTGGCCAAAACCCCTGTCGTGATCTTGGGCACATAGGTCTTAAGTTTTTTTAATCGTGAATTTATTTCTTTGGCGCCCAGCTCAACTTTGAGCGTCATTTTATTTGCATCAATGGCAATGACGTCGCCGTTCTTGAGCGCCGCGATCGGACCTTTGGCGGCCGCTTCCGGAGCGACATGACCCACCACAAATCCGTGTGAGCCGCCGGAAAAACGCCCATCCGTAATAAGCGCTACGCTCTCGCCCAATCCCCGGCCGATCAAAGCGCCTGTCACAGAAAGCATCTCACGCATGCCGGGACCGCCCTTCGGTCCTTCGTAACGAATGACGATCACGTCACCCGCGCGGATCTTTCCGCTCATGATGGCTTCGAGCGCTTCTTCTTCGGAATTAAAAACGCGGGCGGGGCCGCGGTGCGTAAAAACCTTCAAGCCGCCAATTTTTGCCACGGCGCCCTCAGGAGCGAGATTGCCTTTCAACACCACCATGGGTGCTGTCGGATAAAAAGGCTCGGACAGGGGCCTCACCAGTTCGTGATGAGAAAAAGGTTTTACGTTCTCGAGATTCTCCGTGACCGTTTTTCCGGTCACGGTCATGGGGCTACCGTCGATGAGGCCGGCTTCCAGAAGCATTTTCATCACGGCAGGAATGCCGCCGTAGCGGTTGAGATCCGACATTACGTATTTGCCGCTGGGTTTTAAATTTGCCAGATGCGGCACGTGCTTTCCGATGCGGTTAAAATCGTCCAGTGTGAGCTTCACATGCGCTTCGTTGGCGATGGCGATGAGATGCAAAACGGCGTTGGTCGAGCCCCCCAGCGCCATGACGAGCGTAATGGCGTTATCGAAAGCTTTTTTTGTGAGTACATCGCGCGGACGAATATTCGCTGCGATCAGCCCGATCACCGCTTCGCCGGCTTCGCCCGCATCCGTCTTTTTCTCATGACTTTCGGCATCGCGCGAGGAGCTGTACGGCAGGCTCATACCAAGTGCCTCGATGGCAGACGCCATCGTATTAGCCGTATACATGCCGCCGCAGGAACCCGCTCCGGGACACGCGTTGCATTCGACGCCTTTAAACTGCTCCCTTGATATTTTCTTCGCGCTGTACGCGCCCACCGCTTCAAAAATACTGACGATATCGATGTCTTTTCCTTCAAAATTGCCCGGCTTTATCGTTCCGCCGTAGACGAATAAGGATGGCACGTTGAGCCGGGCCATGGCCATAAGCGCACCGGGCATATTCTTGTCGCAGCCGCCAATAGCAACGACGCCGTCAAAACGCTGGGCGCTGGTCACGACTTCGATGGAATCAGCGATAACTTCACGGCTCACGAGAGAATATTTCATGCCTTCGGTTCCCATGGAAATGCCGTCTGAGACCGTAATGGTGCCAAATGTCAGCGGAAACCCATTTGCGCGCCTGACGCCTTCACGCGTAGAATCAGCAAGCGAGTTGATGTGCATGTTGCAAGGGGTCAGATCGCTCCAGGCGCTGGCGATTCCAACAATAGGTTTGGAAAAATCAGCGTCTTTAAAACCGACGGCGCGAAGCATAGCGCGGTTTGGGGCGCGCCAGTCGCCTTCCGTTATGAGTGAACTTCTTTTATTGAGTTTATTAGACATGATGAGCCTGGATTTTAAAATAATTTAATAACTAGTGATTGTAACACGTCTATACGGAATTGTCATTCCGAGGCCTAAGGCCGATGAACGATACAGAATAGCAATCAGGCGGCTTTGTAACGCATCGCGTATTCATCAAGAACTTTTCGGATCATCTTTTGATACTTCGTATGATGCTTCGCGGCTTGATATTTAAAAAAACCGACGCTCGATGCTTTGAGTGAGATGGTGACTTTTACGGTGTCATTAGGGAAAATGAGCTTCGATGGAGGCGGCAAAAAGTCTTTTACCAGTGTCAATTTGCCTACCGGCATATCCGGATCAATCTGCTTTCTCTTTTTCTTCTTCATAATAGAGTCTCCTACCTTTTCTCCAGTAACCTGCTCCGATAATACGGATCGTATCTGACCTATAAATGAACCTAACCGTTAGAATTCCGTAATTAACACGACCGACACAAAAATATCTATTCTCATTTATACTATGCTTCTTATCCTGATATATTTTTCTTAACGGATCATTGAACGCAGCGCAAGCAAGTAAAAAAATAACGCCATGTTTCTTGATGTTCAATTGTTCTTTGGACAAATCCCAAACAAAACTACCCTCTGTTACATCCATATCAAGTGTACCCGATCGCTTCATAATTGTAAATACAATTATACTTACATTTAGCCATATATTTTGTCAGCAAAGTCAATTATGACTTCTGCTATACAGGACGTTTGGAGGGCGAATCTTTGTTCAGGAATTATTCAGGATTTTTTATATCGACTAACAAAAATTACACGGACTGAGACAGCATGCGTGTCATGTTTTGGAAGAACTGGAGGGTTTGGTTGATAGAAACGCGCAAAAGCGGTCTGAGCGCGAAACGAGTTCTTAGCACTGCGTCAGCGGTGCCATCCAGAATAGTTTTGAGCGTGAGGCTATCCGGCAGTGCCCCTCCGGCTAGCACCTCATAAGCTGAGCGGAAATTTTGGGAAATATCGCTCATATCGATTCGTCCGGCATAAATGGCGAGTTTTATCAATGCACGTAAGGGCGGCACATCCCCTTCTTCCCATTTGAGGGCAGGAATGTTGATCTGGTTTAAAATGCCTGGCTTCAGGGCATCCGCCAACCCGATACGCTTGGCATTTTTTAAAAACTCCGGCACTTTTTTTAAGAATATTTTTGAGGCTCCGGTAGAATTCATCGCGCGTTCCACGAGCGCGGCATTTCCTGTGAAAAGATAATAAACGTTGCGGCCATAGGCTTGAGAGCTTTCGAATTCGGCTGATTCGTCGAGATACTCGAGATAACGGTCGAATGACGGATTATTCAGAAGTTCCGCGTCGATCTCGATGATCTCCGGCTCTTCTGTGGAAATTTCCAGCGGCTCAAGATAGTCGGACACTTTGTCATACACATCTCTATCC
>JAHFFI010000122.1 GCA_023248025.1 Candidatus Omnitrophota bacterium | reverse complement strand
TTTCAACGTAACTTTACCCAAGTCCTGCCTGGGAACGATATTCAAATTATGCTCCACAACCACCTTCTCGGGCGTCACCGATAATTTTCCGAGAAGTTCAAGCAGAGTGAGCGGGGTTTCAAATTTTTTGACTTCCCCGTTGACTTTAAGGTTCACGAGATCCTTACGAAATGATTGCCCGGAAGGCGCTTCACACAACCCCTGACCTCCAGGAGAGACAGAATAGAACCGGTCTCTTTTGCGCCTAATTTTGAGCCTTCTATGATATCGTCCACGTGAACGGGGCTTGAATTCAAGAACGCGATGATCCTATTCTCGGTGCGGGTAAAGGTCGGGTTGTTTTCACCTCCGATAAAGACGGCCGCGTCTCGTGGAAAAATATTAAATTCATCCAAAATATCGGCCGCCGATGTGACAAATTTGGCGCCGTCTTTTATGAGCGAGTGTGAGCCGCGGAATCCGGCAGAGTCTGCCGCGCCCGGCAGAACGAAAATATCACGGCCTTCGTCCAGCGCGCAATTGGCCGTAATCAGTGCGCCGCTATTTTCGCGGGCTTCAATGACAAGAACGCCGCGAGAAAGACCGCTGATGATGCGATTTCTCATTGGAAAATTTGATTTGAGCGGCGGCATTGTCATCGGGAATTCAGAGATGAGCACGCCGTTGGCTTCTATCATTTGTGCCATTTTTTTATTCTGCGCCGGATAGATCCCGGCAAGCCCACAACCCAGCACCGCGGCCGTGCGTCCCGGGCCGGACAAGGCCCCCGTGTGCGCCGCACTGTCAATACCGAGCGCAAGTCCGCTCGTGACTACGACACCCGCTTCACATAAAGCGCGTGAAATTTCACGTGCCATCTTCTGCCCATAAAATGAACATTTTCGCGAACCCACCACCGCTACTGAAAAAATATTATGCAAAGAAAGGGCGCCTTTCGCAAAAAGCAGCACAGGCGGATCGTAAATGGCGCGCAGCGCATCAGGGTATTCCTCATCATCCCAGGTGATGATGCGAACCCCATTTTTTTTGGCGAGCATGATTTCTTTTTCAACCGCCTCGCGATGCGTTTTATCACGCATAGAATTAAATTCCACTCGGCTGTTAGGAATAAGTTCTCTGAGCGCCTTCGGGTCCGTTTTGAATATCTCGTCCGTCTCCGGAAAATGCTCGATCAGACGGCGAAAAGCGGCGCCGCCCATGTTTTTTAAAAGTGAAAGTGCCAGCCAGTCTTTTTTATCGGCCATGAGTCTTAAGCCATTCTTCTATCTGCCTAGCCGTGTCCATAGGTTTGAGCCTGTCCGTCACAAATGATACGTCAGCTTTTTCATAATAAGGTTTGCGAACCTGAAGCAGATTGCGGATTTCACCCAACATGTCTTGGGTTTTTAATAACGGTCGGTGGCCCGAACGACGCACACGTTGATAAATGGTGTCCGGAGAGGCGGTGAGCGCCACGATATGCCCATTCGCAGCCAGCGCTTGCGTGTTTTCTGGATCCAATACAGCGCCTCCGCCGGTCGTAATAACCGATGACTTTTCCTGGGATGCCCACAAAATCATTTCTTTCTCCAGTTTTCTAAACACCGCTTCCCCGTCCTTCTCGAAAATATCGGCTATTTTTCTTTTTTCTTTTTCTTCTATGAACTGATCGATATCAATCTGACGATACCCGATGCTACGCGCAAGTATCTTTCCGACCGTGCTTTTGCCCGTTCCCATAAAACCAATGAGAACGATGTTCTTGCCGTCGGAAATGCTCAAAAAACGTCCACCTGCTTTTGATAATGGTCAAAATTACGCTTGGTCTCAATGAGGCTATCGCCGCCAAATTTTTCAAGCATGCTTTTGGCTATCTCAAACGCCGCCATCGCCTCACCCACCACTCCGCAGGCAGGAACCGCTGTGACATCGGAGCGCTCAACGGTTGCCAATTGCCTTTCTTTTGTATCAATATGAACCGACTGCATCGGGCTCATGAGCGTCGAATAAGGTTTTGTCGCGGCCCGCAAAACGATGACCTCGCCATTCGTGACGCCTCCTTCAAATCCACCCGCGTGATTGGTTTTTCTATAAAATCCTTTCTTTTTGTCGTGAAAAATTTCGTCATGCACATCTTTACCCAAATTTTCAGAAACTTTAAAACCCATTCCAATCTCCACCCCTTTCACCGCCTGAATAGACATGAGGGCTGCGCACAGCTGCGCCGACAGTCGCCTGTCATAATGAACGAAGCTTCCCAAACCCACAGGAACGCCCTTCACGAGTACTTCGAAAATACCGCCGATGGTGTCTTTGGACTTTCTTGCCTCGTCGACGCGTGCCATCATTTTCTTTTCGGCTTTTTTGTCCGCACAGTGCATCGGTGAGTGAAGCGACAGCTTTTTGGTCGTTTCGTAGTTTAAATTCTCTGTGGCGGCCCACACTCCACCGATACAAACCACGTGGCTGGTGACATCGATGCCGAATTCTTTCAAAAACTGCTTACACACGGCACCCGCGGCCACACGAGCCGTCGTTTCGCGGGCGCTGGCACGTTCGAGAATGTCCCGCACATCTGCACGGCCGTATTTGATGGCTCCGACGAGATCCGCGTGTCCGGGCCTGGGTTTTTTTACCACCGGCAGTTCATTGATCTTAAAATCTTTATTGGGGATCATGAGCGCTATGGGTCCTCCGATGCTTTTTTTCCAACGCACGCCGGAAAGAATTTCGGCCTGATCTTTTTCAATAGTCATGCGCCCGCCGCGGCCATAACCTTCCTGGCGGCGCGCAAGCTCCGCATTGATAGAGGCTTCTTCTATACTCAGTCCGGCCACCATGCCTTCAAGTATGGCGACGAGACATTTTCCGTGTGATTCACCGCTGGTTAAAAATCGAAGCATAAAAACTCCCGTGTAATAAGTAACCGGTGGCCGGCTACAGTCCTAAAAAGGCGAGATACCATTGAACAAACGCCTTGCCATAAAATAGGTACATAAACGCAGCGAGCGCCAGATACGGCCCGTAAGGAATGTACTGCTCTCCTTTTTTAAATCTAAGATAGAGTCCCGCCGCGGAACCAAGCACCGACGAAACAAAAATGGTCCACAGAACACCCGGCCATCCCAAAAATGCACCTATCATGGCCATGAGTTTTACATCTCCGCCGCCCATCGCTTCTTTTTTCATGATTTTTTCAGCCAAAAAACCAGCCGCAAATAAAAATCCACCCCCCGCCAGGGCCCCCAAAAAACTCGCACCCAACCCATTCATCCAATTTTCTTGGCCTTGAAGCGACGGAATAAGCCCGGAAAGTAAGAGGCCGAGAATAATACCCGGCAGAGTGATCTCGTCCGGGATGATCTGATGCCGTAAGTCGATGACCGCTTCTACTAAGAGTGCCAACGAGAACACGAGATAGATGCCTCCCACTAACGTGGCCCCAAAAATATGATAAAAAAGAACAAATAAAAACGCCGCCGTCAGTTCGATCAAAAAATATTGGCGCGAAATGTGGGCATGACAATGACGGCACTGACCGCGCAGAAAAACATAACTAAAGAGCGGAATATTGTCGTACCACGCGATCAATTTTTTACACGCGCGGCAATGCGAGCCTGGAAATACCACCGATTCACCGTCCGGAAGACGAAAAATGCACACATTCAAAAAACTTCCGACAATCGAGCCAAATAAAAACGCTGCCGTGAATGGTATGAATTCAGGAATCAAGACAAAGCCTCCTTCATGTGCTCGAGAACACCCTCATCACGACCGGTCCACAATTTAAAACTGAACGCCGCCTGTGCTGCCAGCATTCCGATTCCGCCTGCC
>JAHFFI010000029.1 GCA_023248025.1 Candidatus Omnitrophota bacterium | reverse complement strand
GGAAGCTAATAATTCAAGATTGGCCATGGAAGCTATTTTATCAGAAAAAAGATAAGTAGACAGTAGTGTCTCTTAGTCTTTCCCGGTCTACTGATTACTGTCTACTATTATTTCTGTCGGGGATTGGAACGAACGATGCTCATCGCGGCGCGTAGTTCGCGCAGGATATCTTTTTCTATCTTGTCATCGACAACCGCTTTTTGCAGAAAATCGCGGCCGGAATCGGTTGTCGTGTACATCGGCCACAGGCGGTTGAGCGCCAGCGCTTTGATATCTTCGACGGCCTGCGGCGTAAAACGGCGGATAGCCTTTTCTTTAGAAAGAAGGCTGTTTAAAACACCGTCGGCAAGCTCTTCCATATAATTGGTGAGCCTGCTTTGTGAGTTTTTTCGCATTTGTGTAATTTTTTTTGTCGTTGGCATTTGTGCACTCTCGATGATGTGGCGAGTATACCTTATCACATCGATAAATTCAAATAAAAAACATAATATTTATTCTTCTAACTTAAGCTAATCTCCATTCGCTGACAGGACTTCGGGAAATGGAGGCCCTGGCCTTGCAAAATAATATCCCTGCCCAAGGTCTACTCCGCACATAAGCACAGTCTCGTACTCTTCTTTTGTTTCAATGCCTTCCGCCGTTGTCTGAGCCTTGATGCCGTTCGCGAATAAGATCATCGAAAGCACAATCTGCTGCTTGGTAATATTGGTGTCTATCTGGCGAATAAGCGAACGGTCAAATTTAATATAATCGGGCTTTAAGACCGCCACATCTCGCAAGCTTACCGCTCCCCCACCCACATCGTCGATGGCGACGGATACACCCTGGCTTTTCAATTCGTACAACGCGTCACGAATCTTTTCAAAAGAACGCAGGATGCTTTGCTCGGTTACTTCAATAACAATATTCTTGAAACCGATACTGCCTTTAGCGCTAAAAAGATTTCTCATAAATTTGGGATCGATCAGAGTTTCGTGATTCAAATTTAAAAAAAGCTTTTTATCACTCGGCAGGGCCTGGCCATTCTTTAGCGCAAATTCAACACAAAGCTGATCGAGCTCTCTAATTTTGCCTGATTCACGGCCCATGGTAAAAAGTGTCACCGGTTCTGAAAAAGTGTCGTTCGTCGTACCTGAAGTCAGCGCCTCATAGCCCGTTACTCTTTTGGTCTTGAGATCAATAATAGGCTGATAGCGCGTTCTTATTCTTTTATTTTTAAGGATCTCTCCGATGAATTTTTCAAACTTCTCTTCTTTGTCGGCGGACGAGGCGGCACCCGTCTTCTTTTGATTATTCTCAGTCGGCAACACCGTATTTTCCTTGGTGTTCCTGATAACATGGCGACGATCCTTCATGAAGCAGCTGCCGGGCAATTGTTTCATGTAATTCTTAAGTTCCCGCGCCACCTGGCTTACCTCAGAAACCTCGGTGAGGGCCACAAAATAATTATGCACGATCGCGATAGAAACGCTCATGATCGGACACTGCACCAGCTCCCCCTTTACGTTCTTCATGAGTATATAGCCGTTCTTGCGATCATGCGCGTCATAAAAATTGGGTACCGCCTCATCAAAATGCCGGATAATCTCCTCCGACAGAGACTCCGCTAAATCCGGATGCGTCACCAGGATGAAGTCATCGCCGCCGACGTGGCCCAGAAAATCATCGCGAGTACCCATTCTCTTGACCGACTCCTGCAGGATCTCGCCCAGCCGGATGATCACCTGATCCCCGCGGGCGTCACCGTAGGTCGCATTAAAAGCGGATAAGTTGGAAAGGTCGATATAGCAGACGGCGAAAAGTTTTTTCGAAAGGATCACGCGCTCAATGCGTAACACACAGGAGCGGTTTCCGGGAAGATGCGTCAAAGGGTTGAGGTCCAGCTCGTTGTAATTTTCCGCCAGCGCTTCTTTGGCGCAGACCACCAATTTTTGAATGGCCTGGCCTTTTTTAAAATAAGCGTCAATTTCTGAGCTATCTGAGAGCTTGTCTCTCTCAGGATGACTGGCAATAAGAATAATGGGGATGTATTTTAGGACGATATCGCGCTTAATCTCATGCGCGATCTTCCGGCCTTGGCCATTACGGTAATCCTCATCGATAATAATGAGATGAGGCACCTCGTCAAAAACAGTGCGCATCACGTCGTCCTCGGCTACGAGCACATTATAGTGTCGTTTGCCGAGCTCCGCGTATATGGGGGCATATAGACGCGCATCATCCACGAGTAAAAGAACTTTACTGGAATTTTTTCGTGCCGTCGTCACACTGTCACCTTGACGATAATGAGCGTCATGTCGTCGTGCTGGTCTGCTTTGCCGATGAACCGGTTGAGGCATTCCATGCTTTCGTTGAGTATTTTATCGCTGGACTCATCGCGCACGGTAATCAGTACCTTGCCCAACGTGTCCGCGCCGTACTCTTCTTTGCGGGTGTTGCGTGCTTCGCTGATTCCGTCGGAATAAAACATGAAGCAGTCACCATTCTTCAGGGGCCATTCTGAAACATTGAACGGCACATCCGGCATGACGCCTATGGGCATGCCTTCTTCCGCGCTCAATAGGCTGAGACGTCCGTCGCTATTGGTGCTGACTAAAGGCAAATGACCTCCGTTGGACAGCAAGAGTTTTTTCTCTTTCATGTCAAATATAGCATAGCATAAAGTGACAAATAAGCCTCCCGTGGACTCTGATGCGATCGAATTATTGAGGTCCGAAAGCACCTGCGCTGGGTCCACTATACCCCGAGCCAAAAATTTAAATTCCGACACCACTTTGGCCATAAAAAGTGCGGCCGGAGTGCCTTTTCCGGAGACGTCTCCGACCATCACGCCCAGCCGCTCTTCGCTTAGGTGCACGAATGTATAAAGATCTCCTCCCACCGCTTTGGCGGGCTGCATAAACATGGCGATATCTATGCCCTTTTCTTGAGGTGCTTTTTCGGGTAAAAAACTTTTTTGTATCTGACTCGCGATCTTAAGCTCCGCCTCAATAAGCTCGCGCTTCCGCATCTCAAGCACTGTACGCACGAATGTGGTAACGGCATAGATGAGGACAAAGAGTGTCATCGGGTAGAACATGTCCACCCAGAGACCCCAACAATAAAAAACTACAATACCCACCGAGATAAAAAACATCAAAAAACCCAGCGTAAATAAAAGTGCCTTGAGCGGACGGTATTTGAATGAAATAAATACCACGCCTGCACCGCAGAGAATGAGTATCAAAAGGTTCGAGAACCGGTCAAGGCGACGGACAAAGTCTTTCATGAGGATATTGTTTAGCACGTTGGCATAAAGCCCAACCATCGGATACACGGACTGGACAGGCACAGGGCTTGTGTCATGCGAACCCAGCGACGTCAGGCCAACGAAACAGAATTTGTTTTTAAGCAGGTTGAGATCAATACGTGGCTTTTCTCCGGACTGCTGTTCGAGATAAGACGCGAGAATATCGTAATAGGAATAGTGTTGAAAAGTTTTTTCCCATTTGCCGGCAAAACTGACCAAAAAATACCCCTCGTCATCGAGGGGTAGCTTCAAATCCTTAACGCCCATCGCGTCCATAGCCATGAGCACCGCAAGCTGAACATGTTCTTTACCGCCTAAATTCACTGTTGGAAATACGCGGCGTCTTTTACCATCGATATCTGCTTTGGCGTTGACGTGTCCTATGCCTTTAGCGGCTTGGGCATAAGCGTCAATGATGGGTGCGAGCATACGGTCTGAGTAGAATTTACGATTTTTAGAAGTCGGATTGAAAAGCGCCTCGACAAAATAAACATTGCCCGCATTTTTAGCGGCTTTGACTACTTCCTCATCGCCCGCTCTAGATTCGACGAAAAGCGTATCAAATCCGATAGATTTAACCCCGGCGTTCGCTAATATGCGGATAAGGTCTGAGTGGTAAACCCGATCGATAGGCCAGGCGCCCAGCGCCTGGAGCGTGTCATCCCAAATGTCGACGAGGACGATGTCACGGGAGACGGGACGCGCTCCTCTGATCTGGCTCCTCCAATCATAGGTCTGGAGTTCATAGAGGTCGAACACACGCAGGTAGGAAAAACCGAGCGCCGCCAGGATGGGCAGCAAGGCCAGCGCTTTTTTGAGAGTTTGTTTAGAAAAAATAGGCCAACCCAAGCGTCATCAGGGGGCAGCGACCCGAGTCTCGAGCGCTAGGGCTTTTTCTTTCAATCGCTCCGCCCTGGCTTTAATCAATTCGTCTTTGGTCTTCTCTTTACCCTTCATGAGCACCTTCCAGGGATGATACTTCACGTCTTCGCTGAATTCGCGGAAATTATCGGAAACTTCCTCAAAATTATCAAAAATACGGTCCAGTTTTGGACGATTGTCGACGATGGCATCGTCGACGTGGTTGGCGACTTTGCTGATATCTTTAGCCATTTGCTGGATGTCGCCAGCTATCTTAGTCGCAGTTTCGATGAGGTCTTCCAGACGGATCGGATCGGAGGATGGGATGAGATCGCCTTCTTTGGCATATTCAGCGGAAGCCGTTCCAGCCTTGATCTCGATGTACTTCTCGCCCATGAGACCCAGTGTCGTCACGTATGCCTTGCAGTCCTTGCGGAGTTTTACTCCGTCTTCCATCCAAAGTACGAGCTCGATGATCGTTTCATCCCCGTAAACAACGCGGATATCCTTCACTT
Source organism: Candidatus Omnitrophota bacterium (assembly GCA_023248025.1). Classification (GTDB taxonomy): domain Bacteria; phylum Omnitrophota; class Gorgyraeia; order 2-02-FULL-51-18; family 2-02-FULL-51-18; genus JAHFFI01. Next base: position 8,367 of record JAHFFI010000029.1, on the reverse strand, counting down.
CGCCCACATCCACGCCGGAAAGACGCACAGGCGCATGTTTTTTCACGCCGGATGTAAAATGAAACTGGGATTTCACGCTGTACCCCGTGCGCATCAGCTTAAAGTTACCCACTTTCAGCACCAGGCCCAACAACGCCATAATGCAGATCAAAACCAGGATGCCCGTCTTCGCTTCGTTTGTCATTCTAAGCTTCATTTGTGATTACTCCTATCACTCCGTGATTTCTGCTGTCAGGTGCTCCAAATAATCATCTCCCTGTTGCACAAAGGAGATCGGTCCCTCGGCGCTGCCCGACACGAACTGGCGCACTAAAGGGTTGTTTGTGTTCCGGATCTCATCAGGCGTGCCGATAGCCACGATATTCCCCTGATGCAGCATCACAATTCTATCCGCGATGCGAAAAACGCTGGCCATGTCGTGGGTGACGACAACGGACGTAATTTGAAGTTTTTTCGTAAGATCGATAACCAGCTTGTCCACGACGCCTGTCATAACGGGATCAAGTCCCGCTGTTGGTTCATCATAAAAAACAATCTTCGGGTCCATGACCATAGCACGCGCGAGCCCCACGCGTTTTTTCATTCCGCCCGAAAGCTGCGATGGCATTAAGTTCTCGAAACCGCGCAGACCCACCTGCTCGAGCTTCATCTTCACGATAATATTAATAATAGTTGTGTCGAGCTTGGCGTGCTCTTTGAGTGGAAGCGCTATGTTCTCACCCACGGTCATGGAGTCAAATAATGCGCCCGACTGGAACAACATTCCGAACCTTTTGCGGATAAGGTCCATTTCATCTTCGGAGATGCTGGCAATATTCTGTCCAAACATCCACACCTCTCCGGAATCAGGCCGTATCGAACCGATGAGGTGCCTTAAGAACGTGCTCTTGCCGCAGCCCGAGCCGCCCATAATAACCAGCGTTTCGCCTTCATAAATATCAAGCGAAACATCATTGATAATGCGGCGGGGACCGAAGTTTTTCATCAGATTCTTAACGCTGATCACAACTTCACGCTTTGCGGTCATAAGGTCATGTCTTTGCGAAATAGAATACCGCTGTGAGAATGGCGTCAGCGACGATGATGAGAATAAACGAAAGAACCACGCTTTGCGTTGTTGAGCGGCCCACGCCCTCGGCGCCGCCTTCGGTGGAGATGCCGCGATGCGAAGCGATGAGTGCAATGATCATCGCAAAAACAGCGCTTTTCAAAAGCCCGGTCATAATATCTTTTACGGTCAGAAATTCAATCGTAGTATCTATATAAAGCCCGGAGCTTAGACCCAGATTGTAAACACCGACGATGTATCCACCGAACATGCCAATCAGATCCCCAAGGATCACGAGGCACGGCAGCATAAAGAGAAGCGCCAAGAAACGCGGTGCCACAAGATAGCGCACCGGATTTAAACCAATCGTTTCCAATGCCTCGATCTGCTCGGTCACTTTCATGGTTGCCAGCTCCGCCGTGATAGCGGCGCCCACCCGGCCTGCGATCACAAGGGATGTCAAAACCGGTCCAATCTCACGCGTCATCGAAACACCGACAAGGGCTGCGACATAGATCGTGGCTCCCATCTGCTCCAATTGATACGCAGACTGCATCGCCAAGACCATGCCGATAAAAAAATCCACGAAAAATACGATAGCGATGGAATTAATGCCGGAAAAAACAGTCTGCACAAAAAAATTCTTCCGGGAAACAGGTTTTTTCTTGAAAGGCCCGAGGAATACCCAGTAGAGGGTCTGCGCCAAAAGCACGAAGACCTCGCGGATCTGCTTGATCAGCGAATGGGTGCCCCGGCCTATCGACTCAACGAATGTGATCATAAGTTTTACTTAACACGACCCACGGCTTCCTGCAGATTCGGGAAGATCGAGAAGAGTTTATCCAATTTTGTAATCTCGAAAAGACTTTTGACCTTGTCCGACATGCCGGCCAAACCCAACGCACCGCCTTGAGAACGCGCGCGCTTCAGCACTTCCACGAGCGTAGCAAGGCCTGAGCTATCAATATAGGATACTTTTTCAAGGTCCACAACTATCTTTTTGGAAGGCTCTTTCTCAAAGATTTTTTTGAGCGCGGGAGAGGTGCTGATATTGATCTCGCCGTTGACCTGAATAATGGTCACGCCATCCTGTTGAGATGTCTTTACGTCCATCTGGACCTCCTGATTAGTGTTTTGTGGCTGTCTTTAAATGCTTAACCAAAAGCACGCGATTGCCCTTGGCGTTGTACTCAACTTTGTCCATGAACTTATGCATCAGATACACTCCGCGACCTCGCGCCTCAAGAATGCCTTCACTGGTACAATCTGTCAGCTTCTTCGGATCAAAACCCTCACCCCGGTCCTCAATCTCAATCTTGAGATCGTTCTCATCGTAAGTCACGACGACCTTGGCCGTTAAGTTCTTCTGCAGCTTGTTGCCGTACTTTATCGCATTGATCAGCCCCTCTTCAAAACAAAGGCGAACATCAAACGCGGTAGCTTCGTCAAGCGATAAGGGCTTGAGAAACGAAAACACCTTCGCACTGGTCTTTGTGACCAGCGATAGGTCACTCGGTATTAAGAATTCTTTGCGGTCTTTTTTTTTCATTTTTTAACGAATGGGAAACCACGATCTTGGGTTGAACTTTGTCAAAAACTCCCATCATCCTGAATTTTTCATAACGCTTCGGCACGAGCGCGCGCCTGTCGACTGCCCGAAGTTCTTTCCAATATTTTTTAATGGCATTCTTGATATTCTGAGCCGTTTCAAGCGGGTTTTTATGTGCCCCTCCCAGCGGCTCTTTTACCACATCATCGATAAGCTTGAGTTCGAGTAGATCTTTGGCCGTGAGCTTAAGCGCTGCGGCCGCATCCGGTGCCTTGGTTCTGTCTTTCCATAAAATGGCGGCACAACCTTCGGGAGATATGACGGAATAGTAGGCATTTTCCAATACAATCACGCGATCGCCCACGCCGATGCCCAGCGCGCCGCCTGAGCCGCCTTCACCGATCACAAATACCATGATTGGAACCTGAATGCGCGCCATCTCCATAATATTAACGGCGATGGTGTAGGCTTGCCCTCTTTCTTCGGCGCCAATGCCGGGATAAGCGCCGGGCGTATCCACAAATGTAATGATGGGTCTATCGAATTTTTCCGCCATTTTCATGAGCCTGAGCGCCTTGCGGTAACCTTCCGGGTGGGCGCTTCCGAAATTACGCATAATATTTTCTTTCGCGTCGCGGCCTTTCTGGTGACCCAGCACGAGGAATGGCTGCCCATCGAGATTGGCGAAACCTCCCACAATTGCTTTGTCATCGGCGAAAGTACGATCGCCGTGGAATTCCACAAAATCTGTGAAGATCTGCCGGATGTAATCCAAAGCAAAGGGACGCTTGGGATGACGAGCAATCTGTACGCGCTGCCAGGGGGTCAGATTAGCATAAGTCTCTTTTTTGACATGGATAAGACGCGACTCAAGCTTTTTGACCTCGGATTCAAGATTGAGCCTGCCGTCCGCGCTTAAGTTGCGCAGCTCCGCTATCTTTTTTTCCAGCTCAAATATCGGTTTTTCAAATTCCAGTGTCGCGATCATATCAGTCCACGATGGTTATTTCAGCGCCTGCGGGCAATACTTCAAAAAGCTCCTCTACGTCCTCGTTCTTCATGCGAACACATCCATCCGTGACTTGCTGTCCCAATTTCTCGGGCTCAAAGGTGCCGTGGATGCCGTAACTTTTTTTATCCAGTGCCATCCAGCGAGTGCCCAATACATTCTTCGGATCGCCAAATGGGATAGCCTTGTTGTTCTTGTACCAGGTGGGGTTGACAATTTTATCCGTGATTTTGAATACGCCGACCGGGGTTGAATTGTTCTCACCCGTAGAGACTAAATACTGCTTGAGCACGTCTTCCCCGCCCTTGAGAATAAGCGAGTTCTGTGATTTATCCACGACTACGCTGAAAAGCAGGTCTAGGATCTTCAGTTTCTGACCCAGCATCAGTTTGTCGCCGGCAAGGCCGTTCATTTGGCGGATAAGACCGATCGTCACATGATATTTCTTTGAAATAGAAGTAAGCGAATCCCCTTTGGCGACGGTGTGGAGCACGGTGTGCTGAGCCAGTTTACCCAGCAGCGTTTCTTTTAGTTGCGAATGATCTATTGCCGCGGGAGGCTCCGAAACAGAGAGCGGCGTCACTAGGGCCGGTGAAACGGAAAGCAATGGCTCTGTCGGTAACGGAGCCGGCGCTGGGACCGGTTTATTTCGGGCTACGGTCAGAAGAGAGCTTGCCCCGAAACAAAGAGTCGCGGTGAGAACACCCCCCAAAAATATAAGGATCGTTTTTTTATTCACAAAAACCTTTTATGGTTTATAAAACAAAATCGCGATGACAACACCCAAAACGCCGCCTGCAAATACTTCGATCGGCGTGTGGCCGAAAAGTTCTTTCAGCCGTTCTTCCTGGAGCCCCTTCTGGGCGTAGATATCCTCTAAAATTTTATTGAGCGCTTCCGCCTGATGACCGCTTTGACGGCGAACACCTTGCGCATCAAACATCGTAATCACCGCAAACCCAAGCGTCATCGCAAAAAGCCCCGAATCGAAACCGTAATAAAAACCGGCTGAAGAACAAAGGCAGGTAGCTAGCGCCGCATGTGAGCTGGGCATTCCGCCTGAGCCCACGAACCAGCGAAAATTAAAGCGCCGTTCACGTAAGATGCCCAATACGACCTTTATCGTCTGGGCAATCGCCCACGCCGATGCCGAAGCAATAACGGTCTTATTTCTGCTAAGTTCGGATAAAAATGAACCGGGGTAATCTGATAACATAAATCTCGCTTAGCCCTTCACTTAAAACACTTTATTATATACGTTTTGGTGCTACTTTCCAATGCAAAATTGTTTAAAAAGCACCTCGAGCACATCATCTGTATACACTTCTCCGACGAGAAGCCCAAGCTCTCCGAGAGCCGCCCGAATATCCACGGCTACGAGCTCGGGCGAGACTTTTTCGTGACAGGACCGACGGGCACGTTCAATAGGGATCAATGTTTTTTCCAAAAGCTCTTTCTGGCGGGCTGAGCCAATAGTATTACCCTCGGAAGTCTTTAAACTGCCTTTAGTCATAAATTTTTTAATGGCCTCTTCCACATCTTTTGCACCGCCCTCAAGAACAGAAGAACATTCTGCGAGACTTCCCTCTTTTCCAACCCAGGAATTCACATCCGCCTTTGAAGTTTTACTCGCCAGATCCATCTTATTTAAAATAAGAACGACGGGACGTCCGGACAGACCCCTAACAAGAACCTCATCTTCGACATGCACAGGAAGGCTCGCATCCAATACATATAAAATGAGGTCCGCGTCCGCGACTTCATTTTTAGAACGAACGATCCCTTCTTTTTCAATAGGATGCTCGGTCTCATGAATGCCCGCGGTGTCATACAACCAAACAGGAAAACCGCCGATCTGAATCTCCTCGCCCACCACATCACGGGTCGTGCCGGGAAACGGCGTCACGATCGCGCGGTTCATGCGGCAAAGCGCATTGAGCAAGCTTGATTTTCCCACATTTGGACGGCCGGCGATAACCGCCTTTAAACCGTTTTTTAAAATAAGACCCGTATGAGCGCTCTCCAGCAAATTTTCTACCACTTTTGAAAGGTCTTTGCATTTTTTTTCAAGATCCAAGTAGGAGTCCGTCGTCAGAAAATCATCGGGAAAATCGATGGCCGCTTCAAGATGACTTAAAACACCCAACAGTTCATCCTTCAGGGCCTTCATTTTTTTGGACGACATTCCTTCAAGCCGGGCCACCGCCCACTCGCGCCCCAGGTCCGTTTTAGCTGAGATGAGATCAAGCACCGCTTCCGCTTGGAGAAGGTCCAGCCGTCCGCTCAAAAATGCGCGCTTCGTGAACTCTCCTTTCTCTGCGGGACGTGCGCCGGCCGAAACGGTCAGTTCTACAATGGCCCTTAGGACCGCGCTTCCGCCGTGCGCGCTGATCTCGACCACGTCCTCGCGTGTGTAACTTTTGGGCGAACGCATGACAAGCACCAACACCTCATCTATCTTTTTTTTAAGTGTGCCTTCTTTGGCGATGATAAAACCGTACTGCGCCGTCATGTGCGGCTGTCCGGCCACGTTTTTTCCGCCGGCTGCTTCGAAAATTTTATCGACGATGGCTATCGCCTCTGATCCGCTCAAACGCACGACCCCTATACCGCCTTCGCCCGGGGGTGTTGACACAGCCACTATCGTGTCTTCATCAAAAGATCTAAGCGCCAATGGTGTTTAATTCCTTTTTTATATCGGCTACTAAAAATAAAGAGCCCGTAATTAAAATGAGATCTTCGGGACCTGCCAGGCTTCGGGCCTCTTTGAGCGCCTTGGCTACTTCCGGAACCGATACGGCCGAAAGACCAAACGCCGCGGCTTCTTCCCGTATCAGCAACGGATCGAGAGCGCGCGGATGGGTCGATCGTGTTGCCACAAGCTGCGTGGTCTCGGGAGCCAAAACCTGAAGGATGCCATGCAGGTCCTTGTCCTGTGAAACTCCCAGCAGAACAATAAGTTTATTATAAGTAAAATGTCTCAGCAGCGCTTCCATCAATTTTTCTGCGCTGTCCTTATTCTGCGCGCCATCCAATATTAAAAATGGATGGGTTTCCGCCTTTTCAAGTCGGCCCGGCCAGCGCGCATCGAGTATTCCTTTTTGCACCGAGAGGTCAGAGATCTTAAGCCTCGTCTTTTTCTCGAGCGCTTTCGCCAGGCCGATGGCTTGAGCCGCGTTGGCGATCTGATGCAGTCCCAAAAGTTCCAAAGAAAGGTCAAAATAATTTCCGAAAGGCGCTTTCACGTCGAACTTCTGACCCTCCGGTGAAAACTCACGTTCGATTATTTGGATCTCTTTTCCCACCCGCCAAAGTTCGCATTCACGCTCTTGGGCTGTTTTCTCAATGACGCTTTCTGCATCGGAAGTTTGAATACCCGAGACTACGATCTCGCGTCCTTTCAAGATCCCACATTTTTGTACGGCAATTTTTGAGACGGTTTTTCCCAATTTATCGGTGTGCTCCAGGCTGATCGGCGTGATACCGGCAACTTTGGCCGGGACAATGTTCGTCGAGTCGTACAACCCACCCAGACCCACTTCCAGTACCGCGACCTGCACTTTCATTTCTTTAAAATAATGAAAAGCCATTACGGTCAATACTTCAAAATACGTCGGGGGATCCTTTCTCCATTCATAACTATCGAGGGTGCGCGCCAGAAGCTCCGCCGTTTCCGTGAAACGACTTTCGCTGATCGTGAGGCCATTGACACGAATACGTTCACGAATATCCAGAAGATGCGGAGACGTGTAAAGGCCCACCTTTAGATTTTCCATTCGCAGTATCGAGGCTAGAATAGCGCAGGTCGAGCCCTTGCCCTTGGAACCCGCGACGATGACGGAATCGTATGCGTTCTGAGGATTGCCTAATTCTTTGGCGAGCGCCTTCATGCGATCGAGCTTGAACGATTCCGGGTAGGACCACTCGATAGCGCGCTCGTAATTTACGAAAGATTCGATATATTGGACAGCTTTAGAATAATCCATAGTGTCGGCGTATAGGAGACAGCTTCCTATCTCCTAACGCCTATACGCTAGTCCTTAAAAAAATCAATGTTTGAAATGTCTAATCCCGGTAAACACCATTGGAATGCGTGCTTTGTTGCAGGCGCGTATCACTTCTTCGTCCTGAATAGACCCGCCGGGCTGGATAATAGCGCTGATACCGAATTTTTTTGCCAGACTGATGGAGTCCGGTTTTGGGAAAAATCCGTCGGACGCCAGAACCGCGCCGCGAGACCTCGCCCCCGCTTTTTTTAAAGCGGTGAAGCACGAATCCACCCGCGAGGGCTGACCCATGCCGAGACCAACCGTCCTATTGTCCTTGGCTATCACAATAGCATTGGATTTCACGTAACGGCAGACCTTGAATGCAAATAAAAGATCTTTTATTTCGGATAGCTTGGGAGAAAGTTTGGTGACACATTTGAGCGATCTTACGCTCGGGTCTTTTATATCTTTGTCCTGCAAAAGAAGTCCGCCGCTCACTTTTTTATAATCGTAGCCCTCCAGGTCCTGGGTCACGCGCACGGTCAGAAGTCTTAGATTTTTTTTGGTTTTAAGCATTTTCAGCGCTTCCGCGGTGAATGACCCAGCGATAATGCATTCAATAAAACCGCTGGCCAGAATTGCTTTGGCCGTTTTTCCGTCTACGGCTGTATTAACACCAATAATGCCTCCGAAGGCCGATAAAGGGTCGCAGCGATGGGCATTTTTGAAAGCCGTCGCGGCGTCCTTGGCCACTGCAAAACCGCAGGGACTC